>NZ_JQFA01000013.1 GCF_000763385.1 Leptolyngbya sp. KIOST-1 | reverse complement strand
GTTGCTCTAGTATATTTTGTCTGCTAATTGGGTACAGTTGGCCCCTACAGCAGCGCGATCGCCCGCTGTGCCCGCCGTGGGTTTGCTTCGATGTAGCCCACCAACACCTTTAAATCCTGGTGCCCTGTAATCGACTGCAGGGTTTTCAGGTCTACCCCCTTTTCAGACAGCCGCGTGATCAGTGTGCGTCTGAAGCTGTGGGTGCTGTAGCCCTTATGGTCTAGCCCGGCCCGCTCCAGGGCCCGGCGCAAAAAGTTGTCGCAGGCCTGAAACGACATCGGCCCCAGGTCGCCGGGGAACAGTGGACCATCAATTGGCGGCTCGTAGGCCGTCAGCAGCTCTTCTAAGGTTGGGTGAGTCGGACATTCCCGAGTCCTTCGCACGCCGCCGGGTGCGGCCTTTCGTGTGCGAGCTTTGAAGGTGATAAATGCCCTGGGTCTGCCATGCAGGTCGTAAACGTCTGCTACGTCCAGCTGTCGAACGGCCCCCATGCGCTCTCCGGTCCATCGAGCAATGTCGAACATTAGCCGGTGCTTTGGATTCTCTATTTGTTTACGCAGCTTAACTAAATCGGCGTCAGTGAAGATCGAAGCTTTGCCGTGGCGATTGTTTT
>NZ_JQFA01000012.1 GCF_000763385.1 Leptolyngbya sp. KIOST-1 | reverse complement strand
AATACGAACAAAAATGGAATGAACAACAAAAGAAAAAGCATGATATAAAAGAGTAGATCTCTTAATTCCCTTGATCTACTGTCCGAATCTAAGGGTTCACTTCAGGTTTTAGGTTTCAGGTGTCAGGTTTTAGGTTTCAGGTTTTAGGTTTCAGGCCCGATAGCCAACTAGCCAACATCCAATACCGACCCACCCCTGAAAACCCAACATCCGACACCCAACATCCGACACCCAATACCCGACACCCGCCGCCCGACACCCGACACCCGACACCCAACACCCGACACCCACCATGCCAGATTCTCCTCTAGAAGGCCCAGCCCTAGTCAAAGAAGTGTGCCGCCGCATTCGCCTGGCCCGCAGCTACTGGGATGCCCACAACAATGCCGCTTGCCGGGGCGAGCGGGAAAAGGCGCTGGCGCTCTACAACACCCTGACCAAAGAGCAGAAGGACCAGATTCCTCAGACCCTCAGGGTGTGGCTGCGCTACCGCAGCGAGAAGTACTTCGGCGCGCACCGGACGCCACCGGGGAATAAGCGGCGATCGGCCAAGCACCGGGGGAAGAAGTAGGCGAGGGTTTTGGTAGAATGCTGATGGTTTAGGGGAATTAGCTCAATTGGTAGAGCGCTGCGTTCCCGCCAGGGTGGCCGCAGGCCAATCGCACCGTTACGGTGCATCGCACAGCTAAATACGGGGAATTAGCTCAGTTGGTAGAGCGCTGCGATCGCACCGCAGAGGTCAGGAGTTCGAATCTCCTATTCTCCATTCTCTCAAACCCATACAGGTCAAGGGCTGGTTGACTGACAAAAGTTGAATTTAGGCGACGGAGAGGCCTGCTAAGCGGTGGTTTCGGAGATTGAAGAGGTCAAGGGGGAGTCAGCGTTCTAAGCTTAGATA
>NZ_JQFA01000011.1 GCF_000763385.1 Leptolyngbya sp. KIOST-1 | reverse complement strand
CAACTCTCACTTCGCCTATCTCTTGATAATTGAAATAATTTGTGAATTCAAACCCTGCAAGTTTAGTGACGTCTGCTATGTCACTAATAGTTGTTAGTATCCAACCTTCTGGCAATCCATCAAACTGACTCAACCGACTTCCTCCCAAAACTCAAACCAACCTCTAAATAAACCCCCCAATGTCATTCCGACCAGCGGGAGGAATCTCGGTGTATGCATGGGCTTCTCGCTGCATAGACTAAGATCCTTCGCTCTGCTCAGGATGACAACTGTGCCTGTCATTCCGACCAGCGGGAGGAATCTCGGTGTATGCATGGGCTTTTGCTGCATAGACTGAGATCCTACTCAAGGAGAAGCCGCTCTGCGTCTACGACTCTGCTGCGCTACGCTTAGGATGACAGGTACCTGTTATTCCACCAGCGCTTAGGATGACATGTGTCTGTCATTCCTCCTTGAACCAATCCTCACTTAAATCCTTCCATTCTGGATTCATAGATTCAATCAGAGCAATCTTCTTAGCCCTCGTCCAGCCCTTGATCTGCTTCTCACGGGCGATCGCGTCTCTCACATTCTCCGTCTCCTCAAAAAACACCAGTCGGTCAATGTTATACCGCTGCGTAAATCCTGGAACAGCCTTACGCTTATGCTCTCCCACCCGTCTCATCAGATCATTTGTCATCCCGGTGTAGAGAGTCTTTGAGCGATTTGTCAGGATGTAGACGTAGTAAGTTTTAGGCATGGTTTCCGCCACTCCTCAACCTGTCATTCCGAACGGAGTGAGGAATCTCTGTCACTGCGTAGTTTACCCCTGCATAAACCGAGATCTGAAGTGACCCCCGATTTTCGGACACAAGGCTAAGAGCAGTATCCTTGTTCCACAGGAGGGGGCAACTATGAGCGCAAACCGACGACAGTACACAGCTGAAT
>NZ_JQFA01000010.1 GCF_000763385.1 Leptolyngbya sp. KIOST-1 | reverse complement strand
GGATTCCAGCTATCTCGATCTCGTCGCTCATCGCTTCACCTTACCGGGACTCCTAGCCCAAAATCCCTAAGCCTTCGTTAAATTCCTGGGACGGTTACGTCATATGCACAATGACTGAACGTACTTCCTCCTTAGTCAAGACCGTTGGCAGCTTGCGGGACGGCTTTGCCCTCACCGCATCAATACGAGCATCCAAGGGCAGAAAAAGCACCTCTCGATACAAAAACAGCAGGGCACTCAAAGCTTGATTTTGCGTAGATGCCGCCACATGCTCTTGCACCGCCAAGTGAGTTAAAAACGACTCAATCTCTGGCACCCCCATTTCCTTGGGATGCCGTTTGTTATGAAACAGAATGTATCTGCGAATCCACTGAACGTAGGACTGTTCTGTCCGATAGGAATAGTGCTTCAGCCGAATCACATCGCGCACCTGGTCAAGCAAACGCCTGGGGGGAGCTGAGTCATCCATGAGTAAACCCGTACTAGCCATAGGGAAATCTTAAGCTCCTCGCCCTTCAAGGGTCCGGCATTTATACTGAAATTTTCCACCTAAGATCCCATATTCAGCATTTAGGCTGAAATTTTTCTACCTAAGATCCCTGTAAGGGTGTTTGGGTAGACAGATTTCCGCCTAATACTCCGATTCGGGGTGTTAGGCGGAAAATTTCCCTCTAATAAAGAGTTAGACCCTCAAGATAAAGGAGCTTTTCCCCTGACTCTACTTTCTTGACTAACAGGAGGCTCAATGATATCCTTGCTTGCCACTACAAGATAGTCACGCGATAATTTGCTAAAAGAATCCTGTTCTAGCCGAAGAGCCAAACAGCAATGCAAATTTCTCAAGCCGAATCCCGAATCCTCAAGAAAGTAATTCGTGCTTGGATTGAATCGGAATACAGCGATCTAGAAAAGCTTAATTGCCTCAAGCAAAACATTGATGATTGTGCCTGGAAGTTCGCTAAACGACTTAATTCT
>NZ_JQFA01000009.1 GCF_000763385.1 Leptolyngbya sp. KIOST-1 | reverse complement strand
CCCGCCAGCAGGGGCGCGTTACACCGGCAGCCGGTGTCTGGTGGATTAGGCACGGGTGGGGGTGGGGTGTTGGGAGGTGCCTGTGTGAAACCGCCTGGGGTAGTGGGATTTTCGACTTTGCCAGTATTGGCCGTGAGAATGGTGGGGAGGGCGGGAATAGCCAGGGCGGGAATAGCCAGCAGAGGAGCTAAGGCGGGGTCACGCAAGCTCTCTAGAAATGACTCCTCACCGGGCCTTAGATAACCGCCGTTTGGCAGCTTGACGGTGTTGGGACTGTTAACCGGGCTGGAAACGGTGTAGCCGGTATCGGTGCCGGTGACGATGGTGCCGCCGGGCAGTCGAACCGTTTCCCCTGGGCTGAGATTGGGAAGGCGATCGCGGGCCGGAGTCGGTGCCGGGGCACCGGCAGGGGTGTTGCTCGGGGTGGCCGCCGGTGCTGCGGTTGGGTCAGGGTTGGCCGTGGGAGTGGTCACCGGTGCCGGAGTGATCAGCGGATCAGCGGCGGGTAGGACTGTGGCTGGTACGGGGGCAGCTGGCGCAGCGGCGGGGGCCGCGGCGGGGCGGATTGCCGGAGTGAGGGCGGGGGTATTTGCCGGGGCGGGGGCCGATGACGGAGCAACGGTCGCCGGTGTTGCCGGTCTGGACAGGGCGGTGGTCGGGTTGTAGGGGTCGCGCTGGGGGCGGTCGGTGGGGCGGTTGGGGGGCTGCTCTGCTGATGTTTGGGTAGAGTAGTCGGGGCTGGTGCAGGTTGGTCCGCTGTAGCCGTTGGTTTGAGAGCCGATTAAGACAGGCGCTGAGCCCCAATAGGTGTTATTGGTGTAGACGGTGATCGAGGCCGTGACGCTGTCAGGAGAGGTTTTGTAGAAAGCTACTCCGGTAGCAAAACGCTGGGCAAATGAGCCGTTGAAGAAGATTTCGGGGTTAAGGAGCTTGCCGCAAAGCTTAACCGGCAAGCCGCCAGTGTTGTGAACACCGAAGCCCAGGTTAGCGGGCCAGCTTACGCCGATTACCGCCGGTTGAGGTAAGCCATCCTCCGGTTGGGCGATCGCGGGCCCGGCTACATCGTCCCCCTGCAGGAACCCATCATATGTAGCATTGCCGAACAGGCGGC
>NZ_JQFA01000008.1 GCF_000763385.1 Leptolyngbya sp. KIOST-1 | reverse complement strand
AGCTGTGTACTGTCGTCGGTTTGCGCTCATAGTTGCCCCCTCCTGTGGAACAAGGATACTGCTCTTAGCCTTGTGTCCGAAAATCGGGGGTCACTTCACATCTCTCGCTTTTTGTGCAGGCCGTAGGTGGGCTCCTTATCGGCGTCCTTGAGGCGCTGGCGCAGCTTTTCTAGCTCTTGGTAGATGCGTTCCCAGTTGTCTTTAAACTCGCTGAGGATAGCGGCTAGGGCTTCGGCAAAGGAGGCTTGCAGCTCTGGATCGTCGTCTAGCTCTAGGTCGATGTAGTGGCGCAGGGCATGCTCAACTTCGGCGGCCTTGGTTTTGGCGCGTTTTCGGGTGCCAACTTGGCGCTCAAAGTCTTCGTCGAGGATCGAGATGGGCTTAACTTTGGGGTCAATGCCCTGGGAGGCGAGATGGGCATCGACAATTTGGCGAAGCTTGGCCGGAATGCCCTTCATGCTGAGGCGGGTGTCGTGGAGATGCCTGCCTGCTAGCACGTTAATTTCGGCGAGGGCCTGGTAGTTGGCAATGTAGTTAAGGGCTTGGCGGGCCGGAAACACCAGGTTAAGGCTGCGGGTGAGCTGCCGGAACCCCTGCATGAACTCAAAGCGAATGTCTTCGTCGTAGAACAGGTCAAAGAAGGCATCGTGGTCAGTGAGGTCGGTGAGGCCGTACTGGCTGAGAAAGGCGATTAGGGCCTGGTGATCGTGTTCAAGTTGGCGAATTTCCTCTTCAGGAAAGCTGAGGGTCTCTTCAATTTCTTTTTGTTCCCGTTCGTCGTAGGTGTCGATGGCGCGTTTGAGATGGTGACCAATGCCCACGTAGTCCACCACAAAACCCTTCTCTTTGTCGGCCCCACCGACTCGATTGACGCGGGCGATCGCCTGCAAGAGGTTGTGGGCCTGAATCACCTTATCAAGGTACATGACCTGCTCGACGGGGGCATCAAACCCGGTCAACAGCATGTTGTTAACCACAACAATGCCGATGTCGCCTTTGACGCCATTGTCTTCGCTGTCGAAGGGAAGTTTGAAGCTTTTAATCACCGCTTCGTGGCGACTGGAGTCGGTGTACGCCTTCAGGTGGGGCAGGTCATTGTGGCCGCCAGAAATCACCACGTCGGTTTTGAGCTGTCGAAGGCGGTCGAGGTTAAGGCCGTGGGGGTTGGCCCTGGTTGACTGACAAAACTAATCGGCGACATAGCAGTACGTGTGTATTTTGAATTCGATTCGATGGGTGCGTTGCTCATGCTGTTTCCGAGACGCCATGGCGGGTTCGGGATCGCGGTTATGGGTGAAACGAACCTGACGAATGAGCCGCCAACTGTTTTCTAAGGCCG
>NZ_JQFA01000007.1 GCF_000763385.1 Leptolyngbya sp. KIOST-1 | reverse complement strand
CGCCAGTGTCGACGGCACGGCCAAGCTCTGGACTCGCGACGGCACCCTGATTGCCTCCCTCGACGGCCACAGCGATCCGGTTGTGGCCGTGCAGTTCAGCCCCGATGGCCATACCCTGGCCACCGCCAGTTGCGACGGCACGGCCAAGCTCTGGACTCGCGACGGCACCCTGATCACCTCCCTCGACGGCCACAGCGATGCGGTTGTAGCCGTGCAGTTCAGCCCCGACGGCCGTACCCTGGCCACCGCCAGTGAAGACGGCACGGCCAAGCTCTGGACTCGCGACGGCACCCTGATTACCTCCCTCGACGGCCACAGCAGGCCGGTTAATGCCGTGCAGTTCAGCCCCGACGGCCGTACTCTGGCCACCGCCAGTTGGGACGGCACGGCCAAGCTCTGGACTCGCGACGGCACCCTGATTACCTCCCTCGACGGCCACAGCGATGCGGTTGTAGCCGTGCAGTTCAGCCCCGACGGCAGTACTCTGGCCACCGCCAGTGTCGACGGCACGGCCAAGCTCTGGACTCGCGACGGCACCCTGATTACCTCCCTCGACGGCCACAGCGGGCCAGTTTGGGCCGTGCAGTTCAGCCCCGATGGCAGTACCCTGGCCACCGCCAGTCACGACGGCACCGCCAAGCTCTGGCCCTGGGATTTAGAAACCTTGGTGGATCATGTTTGCCAGGAGGTGCGGGGTTATTTGAAAAGCAGCCCCTCTGTGGCAGAGGAGGATAGGAAGCTTTGCGATTGAGTGAATAATGATTTTGAGCTTCGAAATCAGTTGACTAGTTGCCCGCGCCGCAACCATGCCGTAGCTGCCTCTCCTGCCGAAGCCCACCCCCCACAAGGCATCCAAGTCAATTGAGAGGTTTAGCTTCGACTTTTAGGTAGAACGGCGAAATCAGGCTTTGCGACAACTGGCACAAGCCAGAACAGGCCAAAATCAGTCCATTTTTCAGTGCTACTGGCACAGAGCATATTTGCTTATGAACATGGGGCATGAGGGCAGCCTCTCCACATCGCCACGGGAGTATGGCGCGTCAGGGAGATTCGATCACACGGGTATGACCGAATCACTCAAGTTCAACATGGTGCCGTTCACCGTCAAATACCCTAGAATAAGTTGAATATTCTGCTTTCTGCCGATTGAAAATCCAACTTCAGGTCATGCCATTTGATGAAGAAGAAAACGTTTTCAATCCCTCCAGAGAAATCTTTAGAAGAACTAGATGTTATCGACGTCCAGTCCCGACTGGACATCATGTTCACCAAGCCCGAGAACCAGACTTACAAGGACAACTCCTTGAGGTCGGCGGAGTACTTCCAGGAGATACCGCTAGTCCTAGTCAGCGAGGCGCTGTTCAAGAGCTCTTGCATACTGGAGGATTACCGCTACGAGCTTCGAAAGCGGCCTGATACCCGACAACAGATTCATCAATGGCTACAGAAATCGAAAGAGGAAGACGAACGGCTCCATATCGAACGAAAGTATATTCCCTTTCGCGAACTCTATTTACCGAAAACAGAGGAAGGAGAGAACTTCTACCGGATAGCCTATGAATACGGCAAGATTCCAAGAGATTGCGAAGTCAACTTGCCTCAAACACCTGAGATGGCTTGTTGGCTAAAAACTTTATCCTGCTTCTACCAAGCCCAATCTATCGCCTTAGCCCATCGTCTCCACGGGGTCATACCAGATCCACTCAACTACCCCGACGGTCACTTTGCAGAGATATTACCTGAACCCACACGAAACAACATTTTTGTCTGTACGAATGTGACGATGGCCTGGTTCCAATTACTAAAAGCGGGTTGGACATGTCTAAAGAACTGCATACCCACTTCTATCACCACTGTGGAGCAGCTATTTTTAGAAGTAAAAAAATGCGATTTCGAGTTGGATTGTAAGCATGGCTCTGTCAGTCGTTATGCTCTCCCAATATCTAAGGACGACCAACGCTATTCTTTATCTAACTATCGGCGTATTTTCTGCAATAAGCCCTGGGATACTACCGGCAGACGTAGCAATCTTCCCTTTAAAGAAGAAACTGAAAAATTTCGAGCTGCATTAGAACGGAGCGGTCTTTCAGGCCATGTTCGCTTAGTTCTGATGGATCATCGCCATCAACTTAAAACTAGTTTTACTCAATACTACAAGAGCTTTAATTCTAAGGCTCAAGATGTTTATATTGATGATTTCTATTGGCACAGAGGAAAGCCTTTCAAACAAGAAAAGACTTGCAAACCTATACAATCAACGGCTGTTCAACACCCTTTTGGCTATTTTGAGTGGATCTGGGCATAACTTAAGTTCACATAATCCAAAAAAATAGACTTCATAAACCCAACTAGTTAAGACTAAGCCAGGCTTCAGATTGAAGCCTGGCTTTTATTTAGGTGACATTGATGCCGAAGCGCAAATCGTTTCAAATTAAGCCGATCCGAAAAGGGCAGCAATCAAGACGTGGTGTACCCGAGCTATACGATGAAATCAAAGAGCCTGTTAGCTATGGAATAACTAAGACAGCCCGGCGAGGTATTAAGTCTCAGGCAGAATCACTAGGTGTTTCCGCTTCTCAATTTATTGAAAATATTGGTCGAGGTGAACTCAAAGTCATATCACCACCCCCTTCAGCTCTTATACAAGAGCCAATTTTGATGGAAACTGGGCGGGAATAGAATAAATAGTATTGGGTGATTGTCAATAATCACCCAATACCAATACATTAGGTTTTATTGAATAGCCCAATTATATTGAATAACACAAATTTATATATTGACGTGCGCACTCTTATTTAAGTCTCAATCGATTGAACAGCAATAGTTTCAAAAATAAAAGGTAAAGCCATGAAGATAAGCACTGCATCGTCAATATAGCGTTCATTGGCTTTGTTTTTTAATATAAAAAGGATTATATTTGTTTTCACATAACTTCAGTAAACACATCATCAAATAACTCATTAGCTCTTAATAAAGAGTCAATCAAACAACATTCTCAATTCCTAATTTATCCAAGGAGTTAATAATGGCATCAAGCAATGGAAATCCAAAGACTTTATTCGAGGCGATTGAATTATATTTTGCTGAGATTGATCTCATTTATTCACCAGAACAAGCTCAACGAATCAAAAATGAGCTGTACACCGCACTAAGGCGATATTCGCTAACAGAAATAGGGTTGCAGCTTTCAGCCTCATCAAAACGAATGACAAAGGCGGAGATTGAAGCTGCTGATATGTTATTGAGGCAACAGCCTTTGCGCATCCTACTCAATCTCAACGCCCTGACCGAACTTGCATTTGACAACCAAAGTGTGTCGACTGCAGTCCGCAATACTTTCGGTGCTCGAATTCGGAAATTTATCAAAAGCTGCCAACAACAGACATGGTTCCCTAGATATAACGGGAATGAACCGTCTCGAATTGCTCATGAATGTGCAGATCCTATTCCATTCAAATATGGACAAACTAAGGAAACAATTCTCATGCCGCAAAAATGCGGCCCTATGCCTAAATATGCACTTAAGGAAAAAGATATTTCGGCACGTCTTCAACATGAATTGGATCAGTTTTCCCTATTCTGTAGCAGCCCCCTCTATATACATCGAATAGGCTCTATTATTGATCAATCCACAACTGACGGCATAATCTACACAGCTCGCCTCATATTAGGATGGTTGTCTACCTATTACAATCCTTTGCTTCCTCTGGATCAGTTAAGTCTAGCTATCTTAGTTCCTAAAATTACAGATGAAGAGTTGGAAGGCTTATCAAGCAAGCAGCAAAAGCATTTGTGGCGTGAGCAAAAGAATAATTTCAAGCGTTGGGTGCTAGCTTATTTTGAGTTTTTATCCGATGAAATGCGCGCTTTTAGCCCTAGGACCCGAGCATCAAGGCTCGCTCACATCAGGAAAATCATTCAGTTCCAATACGCGTCAGAAGTTGAAGATGAAGAGGAATATAACCAAATTCCTCTTATGGCAGCGCTTAGAGATCTACAGCGTGAGGTTCGTATACAGACCGAAGTTTGGAATAATAGCCGGATTTACGTGGCCGACCAAACCAAAAAGTGGCCAGATGTTCCGCATGGAAAATCAGCACTTATGGTGCTTAAGGAAGGATTATTTAAACATCTGCTTCGTCGTTGTCGTCCCCGAAGTTCATCTGGAGTTTTTCACACAGCATTTGCGCAAGCTAAGTTCTATGCCACCTTGCTGATGTGGACGGAGGTACTCTTAGAACCACCGCGACGGCAGGAAGAAATTCGTACGCGTCGCATTGCTCTAGCATGCCCTGCTCAAAGGCCTGAAAGTGTTCCACCAGATGGATTGTGGCATCCATTGCCTCCAGATGAAGCTCGAGAATATCGGCAAGATGGGTTAATTGTTGACAACTATTTGTATCGAACCTATGAATATAAGGGGCAGCATTACCCAGAAGGAATATGGGTTAAGCAAATCGCCAAGTACAAGACAAAAAAGTACTATGGTCCTCAAAACATCATTATCCATAACCGACTATTGGGAGACGGCCTAACTCTCTACGATTATCTAGAGCAATATCTTTACGGCACTTGGTATGTCGGTAATCTCTTTACCGCCAAGCCTTACACAGGCTGGAATCAGAATCTGCAAGGCACGCATGGCCGATGGCTGACTAAAGGCCGAGCTGAGTTCGAAAGCCCAGTCTATTGGGGAAGTGGCCAGGTTGCGGGAGATTGGCCTTGGGGCATCCTTTTTCCTGTCCCAGACACAGGAAAGCAGCATACTAGTACTACTCTAAGCAACTTGTTTGCAACTAGTAGCCACACTTGGATTGGCAAGCGTGTTACTCCCCATATGCTGCGCCATATTTGGGCTACGTGGGCGTTCCAAGTCAACTTGACCGATGCTCAGATTCACTCGCTAGCTTATGCAATGGGGACGTCCTATAAGATGCTGCGCCAGTGGTATGAGCGCTCTACTCCAGAGGATAAGCGCAAAGCTATTGAGGAAGTCATTGATGACATGTTCGTAGATTTCCTCGCACAGCTTGAGGACGAATCTGGGGAGGCTCTTAGCCCAGAGGTGAGGCGAGTTATGGTGTTAGCTCATCAGTTGAATCCTCAAGATAAAAAGCGGCTCACGACCTGGCTACGTTCAGGTTAAAGGAGCACTCTCGACTTACTCTTGAGGTTGCCATTGTCCCAAGGCAACCTCAAGAGTAAGTCCTCTTTTAGTGCCTTGGGAGCATTCATGAATCTATACCGTTGAGCAGTTATCTAGCCTAGCAACGCTTGCGCTTTCTTTGCTTGAGTGTCGCAGTCATAAGAACTGCAACACTCAAGCTACGACCAGGTTAAGGGCAGATCGTTAACAAAACTTTAGTTATTCCAAAAAAATTGCTCTCTATCTATCTATTTGGCTAAATAAGAGCCAATGCCACAGGCAGCAAGGTTTATCTGAAAAAGGCTTTCTAGATCCTCGTTATCAATACAGGAAATAAAGTCCGAAAGTAGCAATTTAGCCTTCAAAACATGCTGACACAAAAAATCGGAAATCAGGGGGTTTCTAAAAAGCCCACGCTGTTACACTACCGTTTGACTTTAGAAGAATGGCTTAGGGCCTGTTGTGAGTTGAAGCCCAGCGAAAAGAACGTACTCTACTACCTGCGAACGCTCGATCCGTTTGGCGAGAGAGATTTAGACATAGGCGTAAGGGAGATGGCAAGGGAGCTGAGGATGAACCCTAGTACCGTCAGCCGCGCCCTGAAGGAGCTTGATCGCAAAGAGTGGATCGATATGGAGATTACCAGCGCCAGGGTGAAGCTCCATTCTCAGCAGGCTAACTGTGGAGAAGTGTTGTCTTCAGGCAACAGTGTTGCGCTTACGCAACAGGCTAACTGTGAAAAAGTGTTGTCTCTAGGCAACAGTGTTGCGCCGGGGCAACAAGTGTTGTCTCCACGCAACGATCTTGATCGCCACGCAACACCTGGGGCCGAAAATGGAGAGCCTGTGGAAATCGCTAATCCCTTGTCAAGTAAGGGGTTCAGCAATTTTGAGTTTTCCACAGAATGTACCAGTTCTGTTTTAAATACTTTAAAAAAAGAACAGATTGGTACTGCATACAGCAATTCTGTGGAAACTAACAGGGAGGGTATTGGTAAATTGCTTGAGAAAATTGAGGCTGCTGGGATCCGGACAAACCCTGCAATTGAAAAGACTCTCGCAAGCATCTACCAGTCAAACCCCGACAAAGCCGCCGAGCGGGTTAGAAACGCAATCTCTGCATTCTTGGAGCAGAGGACATCTATCCACAAACCGCAAGCCTTCCTAAATGCAGCACTCAAGAGAGGCTTTACTTCCAACGAGGCTAAACACAGGACAACGCAAAACAGCCAAAACAGATCTGAAGAGCCAAATGTTCCGCCGCCGGTCCTTGACCTCAGCGATTTGCTGGTGGCCATCGACATCGAGTGCAGCCGCCTGGGCATTACTCCCGACGAGGCCACACAGCGCCTAGGAGACGCCTTCGGCTGGGAGTCGCGCCCTTTTGAGGACCTTACTAGTAAGGAGGACCTGGAACTGCTGCACACTGCGATGGTTGGATGGAGCTAGAACCATACCGATGGATCGCAAGCTTTACCCGCCTTGATGTGGGATGCGATCGCATCCCACATCAAGGCCCAGGTCAACTGGTGCTGTGAGTTCTGTGATCGCACCTACATTCGCCCTATGGAATCGGTCGTGGAGTTTTGCGATCGCATTCGCACGATGGACAACCCCGACGAGTGCCCCGTGGTGGCTGACTTCAGATCCTTCCCCCGGCGCTGGTTAATGACGGTGGCTCCCTGAACCACATTTCCAAAGACTGCGATCACCACAAACTGAAAGCCCTTCACTCTTTAGGATCCAAAATCCAACAGCATTCTATTCTCAACAACAGGGGTTCATTATCAACAAGCCCCGCTGTTTTGATGTCTTTCTGTCCTAAACCGCTGAAACCCTTGTTATTCCCACAAACTATACTTGCTTAAATTACAAAAAGAGCAAGTTTTGTTTTCAAGGGTTAATTTGGATCCAGTTCTGAGGTGACTCCGTGCCAAAGCAAAATCGCCACGACCAGGCGGAGATTTGGTCAGCTGATCAGTTTGAGCAGGTGATGGGGGAGCTGAGCCCAAAAATGCGATCGCTGTTCTCGATCTGTTACTACACCGGCTGCCGGGTCAGTGAGGCGCGGCAGCTGCGGGCCGAGGATATGGTGGGGGAAACGCTGGTGCTTCGCAAGGCGACGACGAAGACGAAGCGGACGCGATCCGTGCCAATTCATCCGAAGTTGAGGGCGGTGCTGGAGGAGGCAGGGTTGCCGAGCCGGGGGTATATGTTTCCGGGTCGCAGTGGGGAGGGGCCGATTACGCGGCAGGCGTGTGATTTGGCGCTGCGGAAGGCATGCGATCGCCTGGGGTTACGCGGCTACAGCACCCACAGCAACCGCCGCACCTGGGCCACTCGGCTCGATAAGGCCGGGGTGCGGCTAAAGGCGATCCAAGACCTGGGCGGGTGGTCGTCGATGGCGGCGCTGCAGCGGTACCTCGATGTGTCGGAGGAGGAGAAGGTGAAGGCGATCGCAAAGCTGTAGACGATAGCTGCTAACAAAGCTCCACCAGCAAAGGTCCTATCTCAAGCACCACTATTGATCGCAGCCTCTAGCGAAATAGCTGAGTTAAAGTCTGTACCCAACCCTTGTAATGAAAAAAGCCTATCACGCATAATCCCCCTGAAATCTGAAGGCAGAAAGCAGGGGGATTAGTTAATAAGATTCAAACGAATTTTTGAGGTGGAATAATTCGCTTACGACACTTAACCACAAACCTGAGGAATTTCCTCAAATAGGTATTGCTATACAGAGTTGCCTTGACACCTTCATTTCAGGATTATTTTCCTAGGCGTCCATTGTAGAGCTCTCTAAGCTTTAGTGGAGGAAATATCAACAGCCAAGCAAAGTGCCGCTGATTTCAACACGATAGATTCAGACGTTAACGAGATAAAAACCTCCTACTTAACGAGTACTGAACTACTTGAAGTCGAGGGAATTTGTTTTCTCCTCTTGTTATTAGATTACTCCTGATACTAGACAAGTCATCCAGTTGATACCAAAGTTTATCTTTCGGTTAAACACTACTCTCAATTGGCCTTTTCACTCTCCTCAACCCCTGGCTGAGGGATCCAGAACTAAAGGCACTAAAGAAGAGTGGGCTACTGCTCACCCTTCTCGAGGCTCTAACCATCCCTGACCTTTAAGGAGTAACTGGGGGCTGCCGTAGACACCTGTGACACACTCCGATTACCCACTTAACTGGAGGGTACAAGGATCACCAATATTGGCCATTCCCCAGCACAGGCTGCCCAGATCAACCCGTAGAGTAGGGGATTTGGGGAAGATCAGGGATGAACAGGGTATTTATCCAACCAGGTAATCGGGAAATCTAGGGCCAGGGCAGACCGGTGCGACGACCACGGAAGTGTCACAGTCAACTGTCATACAAACCTGGGGGCGCTTAATTTCATAACCAGGTGCATTCAAAACGGATGGTCGCCGGTTTGCGACGACTGCCTGTTGTGCGGCTTGCTACTCTCTTCTCCATGTTGTTCCATGTCACAGCCCTACATCACCCACCTGGGCAAGTTTCTGCCGGGGGAGCCGATTGACAACGACCAAATGGAAGCCTTCCTCGGCCTAATCAACGGCAAGCTCTCCAGGGTTAAGCGCCGAATTTTGGCCAGCAACGGCATCCGTCAGCGCCACTATGCCCTCGACCAGCAGCAGCAAACCACCTATTTCAACCACCAAATGGCGGCGGCGGCGGTGCGGAATGCCCTAGACAATAGTCACCTCGATCCGGCAACAGTGGATTTGCTCTGTGCCGCTACCACCTGGCCCGACTTGCTAGTCCCAGGCTTTGCCAGCATGGTACATGGAGAACTCCAGGAGTTTGCGCCCCTAGAAGCTACCAGCCATCAAGGGGTGTGCTGTGCGGGGGTGGCAGCGCTGAAATATGCCGCAACTCAGGTCAGCCAGGGTCAGAAGCGCTGTGCCGTAGCAGTGGCATCAGAGTTGGCTTCGCGCCTGTTTAAGCACACCCAGTTTGAGGCCCAACCTGCTATCCAAGCGGGCAAGGCCGTCCCTTTTGACACGGAGTTTTTGCGCTGGATGCTGTCGGATGGGGCCGGAGCCATGGTGCTGCGGAGCCGTCCCAATGCTGAAGGCATCAGCCTACGACTGGACTGGATTGAGCTGGTATCCCATGCTAATGCCCATCCGGTGTGCATGTACGCCGGGGTAGAGAGCACCCAGGGTCGAAGCTGGATGGACTACCCCAGCGGGGCCGATGCAGCAGCGGCCGGAGCAACCCACCTGCGACAAAATATTCGGCTGCTAGACCAGGTGGTACAGCTGGGAGTCGAAGGCTGGTTGCGGCTGATTGAAGCAGGACGGATTCGCCCGACAGAAATTGACTGGTTGCTGTGCCACTATTCCTCCCATTTTTTCCGCAGTCAAATTGTTGCTCTGCTGGAAAAAGCCAACGCCATGATTCCCGAAGAGCGTTGGTTTACGAACCTCTACACCAGAGGTAATACCGGCTGCGCCTCAATTTATTTAATGCTGGAAGAACTGTTCCACAGCGGCAAGCTCCAGCCAGGACAGACGATCTTTTGTTTTGTGCCCGAGAGTGGCCGCTTCACCACGGCCTATCTCAAGCTCACGGTGGTGGCTGGAACTGCACCGTTGCAACCAGTTCCAGCGGCTCACCCGGCGGTGGCGACGGCGATGCCGCCACCGATTTTTGCGTCTCAAGGAGGTACCTTTGGCTCGCAGTCTGGGACAGGGCCAGGCTCGGAGTCGGGGGTGACTGACGCATCAGCTCCTCCAGCTAGTACAGATGTGCACGCCGAACTGCTTCGACAGCTAACGCTGACTTGGCTGGAGTTTGAGCGACAGCTGCAATCAGTTCCATTAATTCGTCAGCTGAATCGCGGCGAGTTTACCCTCGACAGCTACCGGGCACTGCTGCGGAACTTGCGACCTCAGGTGGTGGAAGGGGCACGCTGGATTGCGAGGGCGGCGTCAAATATGGAAAATTTTCAGGTGCGATCGCACTTTATTAGCCATGCCCAGGCGGAGCACCGGGATTTTCAGATGCTGGAGCAGAACTATGTCGCGGTGGGGGGCACCTTAACAGATATCGTCAACGCCGAGCAAAATCTGGGCAGTGAGGCCCTGTCTGCTTTCATTTTCCACCGGGCGTCGCAGTTAAACCCGGTAGATTTAATCGGCAGCATGTTCATTATTGAGGGGTTGGGCAGCCGCCTGGCACGACGGTGGGCCGAGCAAATTCAGCAGCAGCTGGGGCTAACCAGAGATCAAGTTTCTTTTTTGGCTTACCACAGCGAGAACGATGACAGCCATACGGATAAGCTCAACGCGTTCTTTCAAGCAGAGTGGATTACAGCCGAGATTGCGGCCCGAATTGTTAAAACAGCGCAGGTTACAGCACGGCTCTATCGGCTCCAGCTGGAAGAAATTGTGATTGACTAACCGGCTGATGTTGCTATCAGGATCTACCACTTGATCGCTTGCTATCTTTTCGATTGATAGACCTATTCACCTATGACCTCCTATCAACCTCAACCCTATAACCGCCTCGATCCTGACGGGTGGGATGTCCTGTATCTTGACCAGGCAATTCCGCTTGACCCAACCGCCAAGGGCCACATGGTTAATGACTTGCGCAGTTTTAGCCGGGTATACTTACTCAGCCCGATTCGGCTCGTTGCTAATCTTTTGCTAGGGCTAATTTTGATTTTGAAGCGGCTGATCCCGTTTGAGTTCAAAGCCTACGGCCTCATGCACCGTAGTGCAGCCTGGTTTCTCAAAACATGGGTGCAGCCAGAGGCATGCTATCTGATCGTGCGTCACCTGGGACTGGGCTCTAATGTGGTCAATTTCTTAATCGACAACGGCCCCGATCGCACCATTCCCAAGTCTCAGCTTTATCCTCAAACCGTCACAGATTTGGCCAACAATGCCTTTCTTGAACACGATTTGATTCTCTACAACTTTGTCTACGATTATCACCAGGCCCAGGCCCACAATCCGAACTGGATCGTCCAGGTGCAGCAGCAGGGCCTTTGCTTCGACAGTATTCGCCCGGTGCAACCCCAGATTGACTTTACTCGCCGCTGGCACCAGATTTTAGACCTAGAATCCGCGATTGAGTTATTCAAGGTGTTTTACTCCCTCTGTTTAACAACAAAGGAATTTGAACGGGCAGTGCTGTCTCTGCAGTTTGACGAAAACTTTGGCTGTTATATCAGCGCTGTTACCAACGACTATCGCTGGAATCATGTAATCCTCAACCGGCATCCTTTGGCCCCTAACAGTCCCTTTTCGGCAGCTCGGGCGCTGCTGCTGCATGGCTTGACAACTGAGTATTTGCACCGCTACCTAGAGTTGGCAGCCGCCCAAGCCCAGGAAAGTCACTCTCCAGGAGGGTTGGAGGCACTTGCCCAGTAAGAAGTAGCCATTCTTGAAGGAACCTATCGTAAGGCTGAAGGCCTTCAAGATCTGCCCTATTAATCAACAAACTGAAAAGCAAAACTGCGCCATATCGTGATGATGTGGCGCAGTTTCAAAAGAGGACCTGGCATCGAGCTATTTTGACAAGGGGCAACCCCCTCACTATCTTCGCCGCAGCTGCGTTTCACGTCTGAGTTCGGGATGGGTCAGAGTGGGACCACAGCGCCAAAGACACCAGGAAAGCGTTAATTGCTTCAATATTGTGTTGTTTAAGTTCCTTGAAGAACTGAATGTGAGAGAAATGGGGCTGTGCACACAGCCATGCTTGATTCGTTGAGTGAATCTGTGATGAGGTCCCACTCTGACCCATCCCGAACTCAGACGTGAAACGCAGCTGCGGCGAAGATAGTGAGGGGGTTGCCCCTTGTCAAAATAGCTCGATGCCAGGTCCTCTTTTGAAACTGCGCCACATCATCACGACGTTGCTGTTTGTCTGGCTAGAAGCCGAAAAGCTGGTCATTCAGCTCAGTCTACGGCGCAAAATGCCCAGACCCTCTGCCCTAACCACCGCTAAAGGTCGCCAATAGATGGACAATCCCTCGCCCCGGTTTTCCCAGGAAATCAAGGCCCTGCTAGAGCGACTGGCTCACCAGCCGCTGACTTTGGCCCACGTGCTGAGCGAAACAGCCGAGCGGGGCTTCTGTCTGGTGATTGGCCTGCTGGTGCTACCCTTTCTCTTTCCCATGCCGCCAGGCTTTACCACAATTTTGGGGTCAGCCTGCCTGCTGCTGTCACTCCAGATGGCCCTGGGGCGAAAAGTGCCCTGGTTGCCCCGACGGGTGGCCCAGTTTCAGTTCCCGCCTGTGCTGGCGCGGCAGGTGCTGGGTAACCTGCGGCGGGTGACGCGCTTTAGTGAGCGGTTTGTGCGGCCTCGCTTCACCCGGCTGGCGAACAGTCCCTCGGTGTGGCACGTCAACGGGGCCTGCATCAGCTGGCTGACCCTACTGCTAATGAGTCCGGTGCCAATGACCAACCCCCTGCCCACCATCGGCATCTTGATCTTTGTGGTGGCCACCCTGGAGGCAGACGGGGTGATGATGCTGTTGGGCTATGGGGTAACGGGGCTGATTACAGCAGTGTTTGGGCTACTGGGGTACGGACTGTGGCGATCGCCCGATCTCTTGCTGCACTGGTTCGGCGGCGCTTAATTCAGCAGGTTCATGGTCCTCCTGGGCTCAATTTTCACCAGGTCGCTCAGATATTGGTCGGCCTGGGCCGCCATCGTCTGCGCCGACAGAGACGTCAGGGCTGAGGGTGGACTGGTTGCGGTGGATGGCAGTGGCCCACGGCAAACGAGCCATGCGGTGACCAGAACGAGCAGCAGAAAGCGCGTGAAGGTGCCGGAAAAGACTCTACTCATGGTGCGGCCCCCGATTTGGTCCTCGTCTAGAATGTGTCTGGGTTAGCCCCAGCCGACTCCGGCGGGGGGCATAGGCAACGCTACCGGCAATGACGACTAACAAAGCGGGAGCCGCCAGCCAGAGCCAAAAGCCGGGCAGCAGCTGCACTAGCTGAAGCTGGCTAAAGGGGTTGCTGCCGTTGGGTAGCGGAAACCGATAGGCAGACAGGGTACCCGCAAAGCCGATGAAGACGGCGAAGAGAGCAGATGCGATCGCGCCCCCATAACGCCCTCCCACAAATAGCCCGCAGGCCAGCCAATACAGCGGATTTGCCAACCAGGCGATCGCAATAAAGAAGGGTGGGGTGTTCATCATGGACAGTTTGAGCTGGCTGGGTATTCTCCAGAACTGCTCAAGGCATTCTCGACCCGCAGGCAGCAAATCCTCAAGCTGATCGAGGAATGGGAGGCGACGGGGTCTGAGAACAACCGAGCCATGCGGGAGACAGCCACATTGGTATCGCGGAAACGGAAGCCCAAAGAGGTGGACGAGGGACTTCTACAGCGGGGATGGAATGCCCTGATTCAATTGAAAGGCTTGGAGCTGCCGGAGTTGCCTGAAGGCGTTGCCCTGTTACCTGAGACATTCTCATCGGCTAAATCGGTAATTGACGCGGCGATCCAGCACTGCGGAGAGCGGGAGTCGGTGTTTCGGCGGACGATGCTGGAGCGGTTTATCTTTGAACACGAGCTGGGGGTGCAGGGGTTTGAGGCGATTGAGGGAGCGATCGCCCACAGCCCCGAACTTATCCGAGTCGCCGACGGCAAGTTCACCACCCAGACAGCACTCAATCTGGAACTCAACACCATTCGTCTGATGCAGCAGGGCCGGGGGCAGGTGGGTGCAATTGTCCCCAGCGGTACCCAGTTGGACAGCCTGGCTAGCCATTCCCTGAACCCGGAGCAGCAAAACGCGGTGGAGATGGCGGCGACTACACCAGATAGCGTGATGGCGTGGCAAGGCGTAGCGGGGGCAGGCAAAACCTATGCCTTGAGTGTGTTGAAAGAGTTGACTCAGGGGCAGGGGTACGACATCCAAGGGCTAGCCCCTAGTGCTGAAGCCGCCCATGTGCTGGGGGAATCGCTAGGAATTGAAACCACTACGGTCGCTGGGCTTTTGGTGTCCCAACCGTTGGATGCCCCCCCAAATCCAACGCTCTGGATTGTGGATGAGGCGGGATTGTTGAGCATGAAGGATGCTCATGCTCTCTTGCGACGAGCGACGTTGGAGCAAGCACGAGTCCTTCTGGTCGGGGACACCCGGCAACTCTCAGCGGTGGAGGCAGGCAATCCCTTCAAGAGTTTGCAGGCGAGGGGGATGGCGACGGCGTATCTGGAGACCCATCGGCGGCAGCAGAATGGGGTGCTGCGATCGGCTGTGGAGCTGGTGGCTCAGGGGCAGGTCAGTGAAGGCATTGAGCTATTGGCCCAAGCGGGCTACGTCAAAGAAGAGGCTCAAGCTCAGTCGAGGATTCAGCAGGTGGCCACCGATTACCTTGCACTGACGGTAGAGGAGCGGGAGGCCTCGCTGGTGCTGGCGGGGACGAATGTGGAACGGTTGGCTCTGACTCAGGCGATGCGATCGGGATTGCAGGAGCAGGGTGCTTTGGGCGCAGATGGCTTTGTGATGCAGAGCTTACGGCGGAAGGATCTGACTACGGCTCAGGCCAGCTATCTCAAGGCTTATGTACCGGGTGATGTGCTGGTGCCAATTCAGGACTATCGGAAGCAGGGGTTGATTCGAGGGGAGCAGTACCGAGTGATTGCAGTGAATCCCGAGGCTCAGCAGGTGGTGCTGGAGACGCCGAGTGGATCAGTACTGTCGGTTGATCCAGCAGCTTGCCCGCGCAAGACAATGTACACGACGCAAGCGATTCCGATCGCAGTGGGCGACAAGCTCAAGTGGACGCGCAATAACTCCAAAGCCGGAATTCGCAATGGGCAGGGGTTCATGGTGACGGGGCTAGATGCCGATGGGACGGCGACGATTCGAGATGCGGCGGGCCAAACCTCCACTGTCAACCTGAGTGGGAACCAGCACATCGACTTGGCTTAGCAATGGGGCCGTCTCAGCGTTGCCGAGGGTTTTACCCCCGCAACAGCCGTAATCCGCTCAGGGTGACCATCACCGTTGAGCCTTCATGGCCCAATACCCCAAAGGGCAGCGTGATATTTCCGGCAAAATTGAGCCCGAGCAAACCCACCACAAAACCGAGGGCAAAGACAATGTTTTGCTTCACCACCCGCTGGGCGCGACGCCCCAAAATGTGGGACATGCTTAAACCCTTGACGTCTAGGCTATTGAGATAGTGGAAATAGCGTCACCGTGGGGTGCCAGTGCAGATTAGCGGTTGGGGGTGGCCCAGGCCGTAGCCCTGGGCAAAGTCTACGCCGAGGGCGGTGATGCAATCGAAAATGGCGGTGTTTTCGACATACTCAGCGATGGTTTTGAGGCCCATGACGCCACCGATGGTGCTGATGGCTTTGACCATAGCGTGGTCAACCTGGTCTTCGAGGATGTCTTTGACAAAGCCGCCGTCGATTTTGAGGTAGTCCACGGGCAGGGTTTTGAGGTAGGCAAAGGAGGACATTGAAGTGACCCCCGATTTTCGGACACAAGGCTAAGAGCAGTATCCTTGTTCCACAGGAGGGGGCAACTATGAGCGCAAACCGACGACAGTACACAGCTGAATTTAAGGCCAAAGTGGTGTTGCAAATGCTAATGGGAGAGAAAACGTCAGCCGAGATTTGCCGAAGCCACAAACTCCATTCCAGCGTGCTTAATCGCTGGCGAAAGGAATTTTTAGATCACGCGACCACGATATTTGAGGCCGATTCAGGCCATGAGGCTGACCAACAACGGATTGCCGAGCTGGAGCGATTGGTGGGCCAATTGACGATGAAATTAGAGATTGCAAAAAAAGCCTCGCAGTGGCTCACCTTCGACCCCGATAGCCAGGCCCTGGAGCTGTTTTTGAGCTATGTGCAGGGCCATGTAAAAGACGCCCTGACCCTGGCCCAGCGTCTGTGGCTGAGCTGTCGCGCGATCGCCCCTGACCCGCCAGGGCTCATCCAAGCCCACCAGGTGCACAGCACCATGCTCGCCCTGGTTCAAGACCTCAGCGTTACCTTTGAGGCGCTGCTGCTGCTGCTGCCACCCACCCAGGCCCGCGTGCTCGAAAGCCTGGCCCTCGACCCCACCGAAAGTCCCCAGGCCAGTGCCTACATCAAAAAGCACCAGCTCTCGCGGGGAGGCGGCCTGCAGGGTGCCCTAACCAGCCTGGAAGAAAAGGGACTGATCTATGGCCCTCAGTTTGGCTACCGCATCGCCCTGCCACTGCTCGATTTTTGGCTCCGGCAGCGGCTTCGCTAAGAAGCTATCGTCATTTTCAGCTCTATAAAATAGAGCCAGCTCGAAGTTGGTCATTGGGCTTGGTTGCAACCAGAATTTTCAGCTTGCACAGGTCATTGGCTAAGAGTTGCCGCACCAGGGGTATCTGCCAGGATCAAACTCTCCATGTTAGTTATCAACTCCCTAAAGAGCTAACAACAATCGACTCCATGAGATTAGAGTCAGATGTTCGAATCCCGGATACCTCAGTATCCGTTCTGTCTTGCTTGACCTAATTCAGCATTCCTGCTACCATTAGACCAATTTAATCCTTGACAGGAACCTTGGCTTTGTTTCTAGACTATGTAGTTGTCGAGGTTCTCCGCTAACTCGGTGGAAGGCATCGCGTTAACGTGCTTTCCTGAGCGCTTTGCTAATATAAGCCAGGCCTTCTGCTGGTGTCAAGAGGTTTGGCGAAATAAATTTTGACTCTGCTTCGGCAGTACTGCTGTAAATACTTTTTCAAGCGATAAAACCTAGGCACTGCAAGCGATGCAGGCTTGTAGCGTTTTTCTTGGATAAGGTGGAGGCGATCGCGCAGCTGTAAGGATTGTCACCAATCAAGCGTTTAGACACCAGAGGCTTGCGGCGGAGATGATGCTGTCTACTATCGTCTATCGTCGTCGAGTTCCTTTCGGATGAGTACTTCTCTGCTTTTGTCGCTGAAGTTAGACCAAGCTACGTTCGAACACGCCAACCGGTTGCGCCAGCAGCACTTCCCGCCGGAGCGGAATGTTGTGCCTGCCCACGTGATTCTGTTTCACCAGTTACCGGGCGACCAGGAAGCAGCTATTGCCCACAGTCTGAACACCCTATGTACCCAGACCCAGCCCTTTCCTCTTTCCCTGCCCTCGCTTCAGTTCCTGGGCAACGGCGTCGCCATCGGCGTTAGTTCCCCGGAGCTGATGCAAGTACACAAAACCCTGGCCTCCTCCTGGGACAAATGGCTCATTCCCCAAGATCGCCAGGGCTACCGCCCGCACATCACCATTCAAAACAAGGTGAAGCCCGAAACGGCCCGCCAGTTGTACGAAGACCTGGACGCGCAGTGGCAACCTATAACAGGACGGGGCGAAGGTCTGTTGCTGTGGTACTACCACAGAGGACCGTGGGAGTTAGCCAGGGAATTTCGCTTCGCTCAATAGGTCTCGCCCTAGGGTCTAAAAGGGGCGTTGCTGAATTGAAGTATGAACCTTGCAGCTACAGAACCTATGCGCGGCCCCCAAAATCCCCCAATGCTGGGGGACTTTGAAGACTCTGGCACCCCCCAAATTGGGGGGTGGGGGTGGAGGGCAAATCATCCCCGAATTAAGCAACGCCTTAAACCTTATACCCTTTCAAGGTAGGCCCCAGGGAAGGAGTGGTCGGGGAAAGAGAACCGTCCATGGAAGGGGGAAGTCACGTACCTGATTCATTCCTGCTTTTTCGTGACCTGCGTCAAAATTTGTCCGAGGCAACGTGGCCATCTTTTGTTATGGCCTACAGGCAGGCTAGGGATTATATATCACTTGAATAATTGGTCCCGATCAGCCCGAGGGGTGACTGGCGGGCTGAAAATTGAGCCCAGGAGGACCATGAACCTGCTGAATTAAGCGCCGCCGAACCAGTGCAGCAAGAGATCGGGCGATCGCCACAGTCCGTACCCCAGTAGCCCAAACACTGCTGTAATCAGCCCCGTTACCCCATAGCCCAACAGCATCATCACCCCGTCTGCCTCCAGGGTGGCCACCACAAAGATCAAGATGCCGATGGTGGGCAGGGGGTTGGTCATTGGCACCGGACTCATTAGCAGTAGGGTCAGCCAGCTGATGCAGGCCCCGTTGACGTGCCACACCGAGGGACTGTTCGCCAGCCGGGTGAAGCGAGGCCGCACAAACCGCTCACTAAAGCGCGTCACCCGCCGCAGGTTACCCAGCACCTGCCGCGCCAGCACAGGCGGGAACTGAAACTGGGCCACCCGTCGGGGCAACCAGGGCACTTTTCGCCCCAGGGCCATCTGGAGTGACAGCAGCAGGCAGGCTGACCCCAAAATTGTGGTAAAGCCTGGCGGCATGGGAAAGAGAAAGGGTAGCACCAGCAGGCCAATCACCAGACAGAAGCCCCGCTCGGCTGTTTCGCTCAGCACGTGGGCCAAAGTCAGCGGCTGGTGAGCCAGTCGCTCTAGCAGGGCCTTGATTTCCTGGGAAAACCGGGGCGAGGGATTGTCCATCTATTGGCGACCTTTAGCGGTGGTTAGGGCAGAGGGTCTGGGCATTTTGCGCCGTAGACTGAGCTGAATGACCAGCTTTTCGGCTTCTAGCCAGACAAACAGCAACGCGCTGACCCCAAAGCAAACGGCCAGTTCTATCCCGGACAGCGGGTACAGCCCAAAAAACCGTTGTAACACCGGCACGTACATCAGCCCCACCTGTAGGCCTGTAGTCAGCAGTACCGCGCCCCAGACAAAAGGGTTCGACAGCGGATTGAGCTGCACCGTCAACCGCGTGTCGGAGCGGGCCGCCAGGGCGTGACCCATCTGGGCCAGGCAGAGGGTGGTAAACACCATGGTCTTCCAGGCATTGGGGTCGCCAGGGTAGCCAGGGGCGTGGGTGTAACGGTAGGCCCAGCCCATCAGGCCGATGGTGAGGACCGCCAGCAGAATGCCTACCCGAACCATATAGCTACCCAGCCCCCGCGCAAAAATGCTCTCGCGAGGGTTGTAGGGCGGGCGCTGCATGACGTTGGGTTCCCCTGGCTCCATCGCCAGGGCCAGGGCGGGCACACCATCGGTCACCAGGTTCATCCACAGAATTTGCAGGGGCGAGAGGGGCACACCGCCCAGGCCGATCAGGGGCGCAGCGGCGATCGTGAGGACCTCACCGATATTGCTGCCCAGGATGTATTTAATGAAGCGGCGAATATTGTCGTAGACGACTCGCCCCTCCTCGGTAGCCGCAACGATGGTGGCAAAGTTGTCGTCCAGCAGCACCATATCGCTGGCTTCTTTGCTAACGTCGGTGCCGGTGATGCCCATGGCAATGCCGATGTCGGCCTGCTTCAGGGCGGGGGCATCGTTGACGCCGTCGCCCGTCATGGCGACAAATTCCCCCTGGCTTTGCAGCGCCTGCACGATGCGAAGCTTGTGCTCAGGGGCGACCCGGGCATAGACATTCACCTGAGGTACGGTGCGCTCTAGGGCTTCTGTAGAGAGATGGGCCAGTTCGCGCCCAGTCAGGACGGTGTCGCCGGATTGCGCAATGTCGAGGGTTTCGGCGATCGCCTTGGCCGTCAGGGGATGGTCGCCCGTGATCATCACCGGACGAATGCCCGCCCGCCGACAGGCCACTACAGCGGCGCGCACCTCAGGCCGGGGGGCATCGAGCATGCCCACCAGTCCCAGCCAGGTCAGGTTCTGCTCTTCTGCCTCCAGGTCCCCCTTGGGCGGGGTAGACAGGGGCTTCAAGGCCAAGCCGAGCACCCGCAGCCCCTGGGCCGCCAGGGCATCATTTTGGGCCAGAATCGCCTGGCGATCGCCTGCAGTCAGCGGTTCGGGACCGTCATCCCCCTGGTGCTGGCGGCATTGCTCCAGCACCAGTTCAGGCGAGCCCTTGGTAAACATCACCACCGGCACCATCGGCCAGTCCACCCCGGCCTGGGCCTGCACGACCACACTCATGCGCTTGCGCTCGGAGGTAAAGGGGATTTCGCCAATGCGGCTGCACAGGGGTTTGAGCTGCGGTTGACCCCAGCCGCCTTTGCCGGCCAAAGCCAACAGTGCGCCTTCGGTGGGGTCACCCAGCAGAGTCCATACGGTACCTGACGAACTCAGGCTGGCATCATTACACAGGGCGCTGGCCATGAGCAGCCCCTGCAGCGCCGGAGCCGCCGCTACCGAAACCGCATTCCCCCGGTGCAGGAGCTTACCGACCGGCGCGTAGCCATCGCCCATGACCTCGTAGGCTCGCCCCAGGGTGTGCACCGCCTGAACGACCATTTTGTTTTGGGTCAGGGTGCCGGTTTTGTCGGAGCAGATGGTCGTGACCGAGCCCAGGGTTTCGACGGCGGGCAGCTTGCGGATCAGGGCATGGCGGCGCACCATGCGCTGGGTCCCCAGCGCCAGGGTGACGGTGATGACGGCGGGTAGCCCCTCGGGGACAACGGCCACCGCCATGCTGAGGGAAACCTCTAGCAGGTCATCGAACAGGCTGAGGTCGCCCGTGCGCACCAGGCCCGCCACCACCACCAGAGCAACCAGGACTAAGGATCCTGAAACCAGGACGTTACCCAGCTGCCCCATCCGCTGTTGCAGCGGGGTGGGTTCCGATTCCACCCCCTGAATTAGCGTCGCGATGCGGCCCAGCTCCGTCTGCATGCCCGTTTGGGTGACCAGCACCGTGCCCCGGCCCTGGAGCACCTCGGTGCCCTGAAAAACCAGGTTGAGGCGATCGCCCAGGGCTGCCTCAGCCTCCAAAACTAGCTCGGGCCGCTTGGTTACCGCTTCGGCTTCACCGGTCAAGGCCGCCTCCCGCACCTGCAAGTTTGGAGCATCGAGCAAGCGCCCGTCGGCGGGCACCTGCACCCCGGCTTCCAGCAGCACCACATCCCCCGGCACCAGGGCCTTGGCATCCACCTCCTGCTCCTGGCCACAGCGCAGCACCCGCACCCGGGGGGAGGTCAGGGTTTTGAGCGCCGCCAGAGCTTTTTCGGCCTTGCTCTCCTGCAAATAGCCCAGCAGTCCATTGAGCAGCACGATCGCAAAAATTGCGATCGCATCCTTGGGAAAGCCCCCCTGGCGCAGATCCAGCACCAGGGACACCAGAGCTACGGCGATCAGCATCAACAGCATGATGTTTTTGAACTGGTCCCACAAAATTACCCAGGGGCTGCGGCTGACCCCCTCTTTCAACTCGTTGGGGCCATAGCTCAACTGCCGTTGCTCTACTTCACCAGGGTCCAAGCCCTCCAGGCGGGTTTCGAGCAAAGCGAGGGTCTGGGCCACGCTCAGCGTATGCCAGTGGGTTGAAACCGACCCAGACGGTGCCGCTGGCGCGGCATCGGTTGAGGCATCAGAACGGGTACTGGGAACCACAGCGGTTATTGACCTCAAAGAAAGGATGTTACGATTCCATCGTGCTCAGAAACCAAGTTATAGCACTAAAAAATAGTGCCAACAAGAAGCGCAATGCTGAATCCCTTTCTGCCGGAGACACTCATTTGTCGCGAGAGCGAGCTACAGCTGGTCTGCGACTTGGTCACCCAGGACCGCGACTTTGTGGTGACCGGGGTGCCTGGAATTGGGCGGCGCACCCTGTTGCGCAGTGCGGCTAAACGGCTGGGCGCACGCTGGCTCGAGATTGACCTGCTGCGCTGCCGCAATGCCGGGCAGTTTCTGCGATCGCTGGCTGATGCCGTGGTTAGCGCCTTTAACGAGCCCGAAGAACTGGCCCAGATTCAGCAGTGGAGCCTCAACCAACCGCTGACGTTGGACCAGTCGCTAGCTGCCCAGCCCCGTCTGACCTGGCCTCCCACCGTCGGCAAGGAGTGGTCCCTGTTTGAAGGGCTGCTCTCCCTGCCTCAGTTCCTGGCGGAGGTATTGAACTGCCAGGTGATTATTGGGTTTCACAACTTTCCCCACATTCGCTCCTGGGATCGCCAGGGCAAGTGGGAAAGTCATCTGCGCCAGGAGATTCAGCGCCAGAGCCGGGTCAGCTATGCCCTGGTGGCCACCGTGGCCGAGCCCTGGATGACCGTCAGCCACCTGCCGGTGATCGCCCTCTCCCCCCTCAGTGATGCCGATTTGCGGCCCTGGATTATGAATACCCTGGCGACGACCGGGCTCACCTTCGACCCCGATAGCCAGGCCCTGGAGCTGTTTTTGAGCTATGTGCAGGGCCATGTAAAAGACGCCCTGACCCTGGCCCAGCGTCTGTGGCTGAGCTGTCGCGCGATCGCCCCTGACCCGCCAGGGCTCATCCAAGCCCACCAGGTGCACAGCACCATGCTCGCCCTGGTTCAAGACCTCAGCGTTACCTTTGAGGCGCTGCTGCTGCTGCTGCCACCCACCCAGGCCCGCGTGCTCGAAAGCCTGGCCCTCGACCCCACCGAAAGTCCCCAGGCCAGTGCCTACATCAAAAAGCACCAGCTCTCGCGGGGAGGCGGCCTGCAGGGTGCCCTAACCAGCCTGGAAGAAAAGGGACTGATCTATGGCCCTCAGTTTGGCTACCGCATCGCCCTGCCACTGCTCGATTTTTGGCTCCGGCAGCGGCTTCGCTAAGAAGCTATCGTCATTTTCAGCTCTATAAAATAGAGCCAGCTCGAAGTTGGTCATTGGGCTTGGTTGCAACCAGAATTTTCAGCTTGCACAGGTCATTGGCTAAGAGTTGCCGCACCAGGGGTATCTGATTCTGAGGCGATCGCGCGGTTGTAATGCCCAGCTAAAAGCATTCGGAGGCGATCGCCTAGGGGAATGCGCTGCTAGATGCCTCATCGCTGGAGGTGCAGGGGTGGTGGCAGCAGTGGTTTGCCGCTGAGCCAGTATTGGCGAATGAGGCCATTGCAGAGAACTAGGGCCGCGATGGGGCTACTGTTTGCCCTTTGCTGTGGTTTTCTTAGCCCCTGCCAGTTTCTCGCGCTCAGCTCGAATGCGATCGAGCAAGACGGCAGCGGGTTCGTCGTTGGGGTCTTGGGGCACCAGTTCGCCGCGAAAGGCTTTGGCGAGAATGGATTGGTCGAGTTTTGCCAAATCTTGCTGACTTGAAAGATACTGCTTTTCAATTTCTATCAGGAAATTCAGCAAAGATTCTAGACGCCGAACAATTTCAAGTTGTTCTTGTAACGGTGGTATCAGGTGAAAAAGAGTGTATTGATTAGTAATTGGTATAAAGTCTCTAGTGGTTTGTGACTTAATTGCTTCAGTTTGCAAGATGAATTTTGGACTTACTAGAAACCACATCAAGTACTTATTATAAATAAAACTTGAATTGACTCGGTAGTAAGTTGTTTGCGGAGTTAGAACACATTCACGGTCTGCTATTGCGACCCTACCAACGCTTCCTTTATGAGTAAAGATAACGTCTGCTTTCTTTGCAAACCCCACCCTCAATTTTTCCAAGGGTTTTCCGGAAACTTTGTATGCGCCTTCATAATCAATTTTGAAATCTTTTACTTGGGCAGCGGTAATGAACGGTAATCCCTCCTCAGTAAAGTCGCTAACCTTTGGATGACTACCTCCATGATTGCCATCCTTTAAGTCGATAATTCCCCCTGCTCTTATGAGTTCCGCTGCAGAGGCTATTATCCAGGTTTCTGGATATATCCAGTTTTCAGAAATTTCTGGTTTAGCAACTTTTTCTGGTACTCCTCGCCTAACTTTTCGATGCTTATTTTGCTCAATTAACATTTCTAAAGCATTAAGAGCAGGCTCAACATCGGGGTTTTGTTCGCGCCATTCGGCGGTGAGGTCGCCGCGAAACGCTGCCGCCAAAACCGACTGCCGAAACTGATCCAGCAGCTCGGGTATTGCCTCAAGAGCCTCCCGCGCCTTCCGGCTCCGCGCCGTCAATTCCTCAATCTTCTCCACAATCCGCCGCTGCTCATTAAGCGGCGGCAAAGGTAGCTGCATGGAACGAATTTGCTTCATTGACAGTGAACTTTGTGTCACTGCCTTTGATGTTGTCTGAATAGCACTTTTCCCTAAAGGAGATCTTATGAAATGCAGTAAGTATTTAGCATCTTCAATGCGATTTGAAATAACTATCTTTCCCACATTTGGACCCAGATGATATCTCGCTCCATCACTTGGCAATAAGGCTACTTTCCCAGGTGTCCCAACATACGTTATTAATAGATCGCCTGGTTTTAGTTGCGAGCGAGGTAAACCCAATGAGGTTTCAAGGTCTATAAATTTAAAGTTTTCTGCTTTAAAAAAACCATCGCCAACATTTAGACCCCTAACTGTAGCGGCTTGCAAACGAGATCGCCCATGCTCGCAAACGGTGCGATTTTGAGCTCACATTAAATGACAATGGTTGGGCCGTCATGCTTACATTAAATGAGAGCAGCAAGAGCCGCTCATCCTCGGTTAGCTCAGCCCAGCGCTTGCTCTCAAAGCGGTCAGCGATGAATTGGCAAATCAATGATATAAAAGAGTAGATCTCTTAATTCCCTTGATCTACTGTCCGAATCTAAGGGTTCACTTCACTCACCTCGCTCTCGATACCGTGGAGCATCAGGTTCATCAGCAATAGGCGGTGGGCATCCTGCACCAGCTCCATGCCGTAGAGCGCCTGATGAATTTGAAACGATTGGTCGGCCTCCGATAGCTCAAACAGGTCATCGGTGCGCTGCTTGATGTAGCGATCGGCGGCAATCAAAAAGCCACCGGTGCCCGCCGCCGGGTCTTGAATCAACTCCCCCGGCTGGGGCCGCATCAGCGCCACCATGCAGTCGATCAGCGCTCTGGGCGTAAAGTACTGCCCCGCCCCCGATTTTTTCTCTTCCGCGTTCTTTTGCAGCAGCCCCTCATACAGGTCGCCCAGGCCCTCTTCCCCTAACTGTAGCGGCTTGCAAACGAGATCGCCCATGCTCGCAAACGGTGCGATTTTGAGCTCACATTAAATGACAATGGTTGGGCCGTCATGCTTACATTAAATGACAATGGGCTCAGATTAAATGACAACGGCTCGCAAACCGTGAGTTCGGCTCACATTAACTGACAATGGCTCGAAAGCCTTCTATAGAGGGCAATTTGGCTACTAAATCTCTGGCTGGCTAGCTGCTCGGTTGGCAACTACTCCAATTTTTCAGCATCCTCTCAAAGTCTTGCTAGGACTGCATCGAAGGTGGCTAACATGCTCAAAAGTGCAGACGATGAGACTCACGAGTTTACGGCCTTTAAGGTACCTGGCTAATGGCCAATTCAATCCAGATTTAGGCCAGTGTTCTCAGCCGCTACGAGACTCACTCTGAGACCCTGAAGCAGCCTATACTGCTAATTATCTTTGGTATCGCTTTTCCCAAGTCTTCTGCTAGCAACGTTCGCGATCCTCGGTGAGTGGCTGCCATGGGTCACCGTCAGATCCCCACTGAAGCGATTCTAGACCTTCGGCAACGGCTAGAGCAGTTGCCGCCCCAGAGTGCTGAGCGCCGTCACCTGGTTCAAGATACCGCTCAGCTCTACGACGTTTCAGAAAGCACCCTCTATCGGGCTTTGCGCCGCGTCTCTCGCCCCCATACCTTGCGACGGTCTGACCATGGCCAACCCCGGGTTATGCCCAAGCCTACCCTGGAGCGGTACTGCGAGGTGATTGCGGCCATTAAGCTCCGCACCTCGAATAGCAAAGGACGGCATCTCTCCACGGGCGAGGCCATCCGACTGCTTGAGGACGTCGGGCTTGATACCCCAACGGGGTTTCTCCAAGCCCCCAAGAATCTTCTGAAACGACCAACCGTCAATCGCTATCTCAAACAGTGGGGGTACGATTATCAAACCCTAAAGCGGCAGCCTCCTGCCGTGCGATTCCAAGCTCGTTACAGCAATGAATGCTGGCACTTTGACCTGAGTCCATCAGATCTTAAACATGTCAAAGCCCCTGCCTGGATTGAGCCGGGTCGTGGACATCCTCTGCTCATGCTCTATAGCGTCGTAGATGACCGCAGCGGTGTGGCCTATCAGGAATACCACGGGGTCTATGGCGAAGACGTGGTGGCGGCCTTACGGTTTTTGTTCGCGGCGATGAGTCCCAAGCCCACTGAAAACGTCCCCTTTCAAGGCATTCCCCGGATGCTCTATATGGATAACGGCCCCATTGCTCGCAGCCTGGTGTTTCAGAAAGTGATGGGCTATCTCGGGATTGAAGTGCGTACCCATATGCCCAAAGGCAAGGACGGCAATCGGGTTACGGCTCGGGCAAAAGGGAAAGTAGAGCGGCCTTTCCGCACTGTCAAAGAAATGCACGAAACGCTCTACCATTTTCGGGAACCCGAAACCGAAGTCGAAGCTAACGCTTGGCTCATGCGGTTTCTCTTGCACTACAACAGCAAACCTCATCGCAGTGAATCCCATTCACGGATGGAGGACTGGCTCGCCAATATTCCCCCTACCGGTATTCGCGAGATGTGTTCCTGGGAGCGGTTTTGTACGTTTGCGCGGGAACCCGAACGGCGGAAAGTCGGCATTGATGCACAGGTCACCATCGAGGGCGTGGCCTATGAGGTAGAGCCGGATTTGGCAGGAGAAACCGTAGTGCTCTGGTGGGGCTTGTTCGACAGTGAGCTTTATGTTGAGCACCAAGACAAACGATATGGTCCGTATACGCCCATTGGTGGCCCAATCCCCCTCAACAAATACCGAAGTTTTAAGAAGACGAAAACGCAACAGCGGACGGAGCGGATTGAGCAATTGGCCAAGCAGCTGGCATTACCTGCAACCGCCGATACCCCAGTTACGTTGCCCGCTTTATCCTCGGCTGAAACTCAGCCCTCGACCCAACCATTCATTGACCCTGATCCGTTCCACGAGATTACCTTCCCTAATGTGCTGGTGGCCAAACGAGCGATTGCCGATGAACTGGGACGTCCCCTTGCTAAATTGACCCCTGAGCAGCTGGCTGAAATTGATGATATCTTGGCGCAAAGCTTAGACAAGCAAACGGTTCTGCCCCAGATTCGAGCCTTATTCAAACCCACCCCCGGGAGGTTCCATGCTAAGTGATGTCATGGAGTATTTTGGCCTCAAGACGCCCCTGAACCAGGTGGGCTTTTTCGAGACGCCCCAACACACGCAGCTAATGCGAGAGCTTAAATTGGCCATTCGCCAGGGAGGGTTGATAACGGTGACAGGGGTTGTGGGGTCTGGCAAAACGACCCTGCTCCGACAGCTTCAGATTGAACTTAAACGCGAGAAAGAAGTGATCCTCTCCAGTTCACTGGCTGTAGACAAAAACCGGGTCAACTTAGGCACCTTAATCACGGCGCTATTCTTCGATCTCGCCACAGAACGAAACTTTAAGTCTCCCAGTCAACCAGAGCGGCGAGAACGCAAACTGCTGGAGCTGATTGAGAAGTCCCACAAGCCGGTTGTGCTAATTGTGGATGATGCTCATGACATCCACAGCCAGACGCTGGTGGGACTGAAGCGATTGATTGAACTGGTGCAAGACCGGAATCGGGTTTTGGCTATCTTGTTAGCAGGGCATCCCAAACTAAAGAACGATTTACGTCGTCCAACTCTGGAGGAAATTGGAGCACGGGCTTCAACTTTCACGCTAGAGGGCATTCGAGGCCAACAGCTGCCCTATATTCAATGGCTCTTAAAAGAATGTTCTGAACAATCCCCAGATAGCTTGGTCCATGAAGACGCCGTAGCCCTATTGGCTGAAAAGCTAATGACACCCCTACAAATCAAGCATTACCTCAGACTTGCTTTTGAAGAGGCTCACCAGGTCGGTCTCAAACCTGTCTCTGTAGATGTCATTGAAGCAGTTTTATCGCAAGGCCTTAACGACCTAGAATCCAAGCTAGTGCGACATGGATATAGTGCCAAGGTCCTGGCTAACCTTCTCAATGTCAGACCTACAGAGGTTCGCTCCTTATTTCACGGACGTCTGCCACCCGGAAGAACTCAGGAACTCCGAGACCAGATGTTGAGCATTGGCATTCTAGTGTCATAGTAAAGGGCAAATCGAAGCATTAAAGGGGTGTTTAATACTAAGGTATCTATTGCCTATCACTACTGAGGTTGCAATTGTCCTATCTTAGAAAGCTCATTCGCGAAGTATTCCCGAAAAGACTCTAACCCACCTTCCTCATCCCATTTTTCATGAAAAGATTGAAATGCCGTGAATTCATGGGGGATACCATCGAAGATATGGATATTAAAACCTAAAACAGTTTCTCTGGAAGGTAGCCCCTCCCAATCCTTCATTTCAGGTTGCCACCAAACAATTTTGACGTATCGATTAAACCAGCCTCCTTTCTCATAAGGCTTGTCATCCAAAACCTCAACGATATGGGTGATCTTGCCGTGTTGAGTCAAAGCCATTAAATCACCTGATTCCAACTTCTCTGAGCCCTTCTGCTTAAATCCCAGAGGAACAATGGTGAGTCCATTCTGTTGAATTATTTTTTCGTTTGGGCCAGCAAGTAGTTCCGGATCTTTCAGTTCATCAGGAGATAAAGCCCATTTATGCTTCCACTCCTTAGGAAAAGGAGGAGTTACAACTTTGATCCACTTTAGACGAGAGAGATTCATGTCATTTTCCTTGTATTGTGAACTAATATTTAGATCCGATGGAAACTCAATCCCAAGGTCTAGCACCAAAAGATCTTCAATCTTCTCCAAAAGGTCATAATTGATAGTCTCAGCGCCCCCTTTTTCCAACTTGTACCAGTAGGTAGACGTGATATCCAGTTGCCTGCATATCTCCAGCAGACTCATATCAGATGCTTTACGAGCAGATAACAGCTGCTTCGAAAGTCCTGGCACTTCAACTTCTTGAACTTTTCTGACCCTCATCATCACAAATTCCTTTGTCACCCTGAGTCTCATCGGCTCTGAATAAACCATAAACTATAAACTTATAGTTGTCAATAACTACAAGTTTATAGTTTATGGTCGCTGCTAGATCTAGCTCTACCCGCTCATGTGCTTGGGTGGAAAGATTACGGAGTGCGGGAACCCTCGTGAAAAGCTTTGGGGATATTCGCAGTTTATGTGAGCCGAACGTACCGTTTGCGAGCGGTTGTCATTTGATCTGAGCCCATTGTCAAATAATGTGAGCCCGGTACCCTCACCATTGTCAGTTAATGTGAGCCCCAAATCGCACCGTTTGCGAGCATGGGCGATCCCGTTTGCGAGCCGCTACACCTAACAACTCTCACTTCGCCTATCTCTTGATAATTGAAATAATTTGTGAATTCAAACCCTGCAAGTTTAGTGACGTCTGCTATGTCACTAATAGTTGTTAGTATCATCGCGGCAATATCTGCCTCTGCTCAGTTACGAGAGATTGGCAGTAGTGGGCAACCAGCAACCCCCAAAGATCGTCGGCATCGCGATCGGAAGGAAAGGGTAGTTGCACAAGTCGAACCGCTGTAACCGCTGGTGAGCTAACGACTGTTTTATTTTAACCAGCCTGGCGGAGACCGTTTGAGCCACACAGCTTTGCGCAGCTTTTTGGCCCCTTGCCCTAGCCGGGGACCAGTGGGCAACAGCAGCCCCTGCTAAAAACCCAGCCCATTGTCTCAATCGATAGCGTTGTCGTCCATCACACCCAACGTTGCGTGCCGTTCAACTCAAAAGCTCATATTTGCCGCCCCGCTCCAGGGCTTTTTGGTAGGCCGGGCGGGTGTGGATACGATCTAAGAATGCCATGAGTTTGGGGCGGCTGGCGTCTAGCCCCGCCCGAGTTGCCGCCGCCTCTAGGGGAAAGCTGAGCTGAATGTCGGCGGCGGTAAAGTCTTCCCCAGCAAACCAGGGGCTCTTGCCCAGTTCCGCCTCCATAAAGTCGAGGTGCTGAGTAATTTGAGGATTGATAAACGAGTCTTTAACTTTGCTGACGATTCCTCGGGCGACGGGTTTGGCAAAGAAGGGAGATAGAGGCCAAAGCCTTCGGGATAGCACTTGAAGGTCAGATCCACCTGCTGGAATTTCCCGCGACAGGTAAAGCCCTTTTGACACAGATCTCTGAATCGAGTCACGATCACTGACTGAGTCGAGAATTCACCCAACGGTAGGGCCAGCCAGACCACGGCCTGATAGCGACTGGGCAACTGTTCAAGTTCGGCGATTACCCCCAACGCTGCCGCCAGTTTATAAACCGCCTGCTCATACTTTTTAGCGGACAGGCTATTCATCTCCAAGAACGCTTTAGCCGCTTCACCCACCATTACTACATCATTATCCAACTCTAACCAAGCCATGTCTTGAGGACGACCAGCGGTACTCACCCCGGATAGAACGACTGAAGATAACCCATCTGCCACTTCCGCTCCCATCCAAATCGGAGCGCATTGATCTAATTGGACCTGGTAGAACAGCTTGGAGGCCGACGAGCCTAGATCAGCGGCTAACTGAACCATAGGGGGGATAACTGCAGAAAGTTTCATTGTGAAACCTAGAACGCTACTCCTTCACCATAGGGCTATCTAACCTCAAAGGATTCAAAAGGTTAATTAAATTTACTTTTAAGCCAGAAATGCTCGAAAAATGGTTATACAATGTTAGCTAGATCAGGTCATGTTCTCAGTGCTACGCCCCCTCTGAGGGGCTTCGCGGAAAGGCTACACAGTACGCCAGGGTTTTGGCAAAAACCGGGCAACGGCCCTCCCCCCAGGGTTTCTACCGTTTTTGAAGACGCTGCCGCTCTCGCCTCAGGGTGGCGTCATATTTTTAACCCAGCTTCTCCATGCTTTCCACGAGCAACCTCTCCGCCGCTCAAGCGGAGACCTACTACACCCACGAGGACTATTACTCGGCAGAAGAAGCGGCTCATCCGACAAAGTGGGTGGGGAAAGGGGCTGCGTCGTTGGGGTTGGCTGGGATTGTCAATCAGCAGGAATTCAGCCAGATGCTTTCTGGGCAGGCTCCGGACGGGCGATCGCTGATGGGGAAGGTGGTCGATCCAGAAAAGCGGCGGGCGGCAACAGACTTTACCTTTAGTGCCCCCAAGAGCGTCAGCATCGCAGCCCTGGTGCAGCAGGATGAGCGGGTGTTGGCGGTCCATCATCAGGCGGTCGCGAAGGCGCTGTCGGTGTTGGAAGAGCGCTATGCCCAAACTCGAATTTCGACAGAAGCAGGGAGAACCAAGGTGACGACAGGGAATATCGCCGCAGCGGTGTTCACTCATTCCACCAGCCGGGAGGCGGAGCCGCAGTTGCATAGCCATTGTGTGGTGATGAATGCGACGCAGCTGGAGGATGGGCGGTGGTTTAGTTTGAGCAATGAGGGGGCGATCGCCAACCAAAAGCTCCTCGGCCAGATCTACCAGAATGAACTGGCCGTCGCGCTGAGGCAGCAGGGCTACCAGATTGAGCCGAAGGCTCAAGAGAAGGGAGTCCAAATTAGCATGGCAGAAGTCGGACAAGCTTGGCAGAACGGCTATGCCGAACGATTAATGAGAACCATAAAAGAGGAGGAAGTTGATCTATCGGAATATCGAAACTTTACAGAGGCGTATCAACAGATCGAACACTTCTTGGAGGATGTGTATATGAAGAAAAGAATCCATTCCTCTCTAAGTTATCTAACACCTGAAGAATACGAACAAAAATGGAATGAACAACAAAAGAAAAAGCATGATATAAAAGAGTAGATCTCTTAATTCCCTTGATCTACTGTCCGAATCTAAGGGTTCACTTCACTCACCTCGCTCTCGATACCGTGGAGCATCAGGTTCATCAGCAATAGGCGGTGGGCATCCTGCACCAGCTCCATGCCGTAGAGCGCCTGATGAATTTGAAACGATTGGTCGGCCTCCGATAGCTCAAACAGGTCATCGGTGCGCTGCTTGATGTAGCGATCGGCGGCAATCAAAAAGCCACCGGTGCCCGCCGCCGGGTCTTGAATCAACTCCCCCGGCTGGGGCCGCATCAGCGCCACCATGCAGTCGATCAGCGCTCTGGGCGTAAAGTACTGCCCCGCCCCCGATTTTTTCTCTTCCGCGTTCTTTTGCAGCAGCCCCTCATACAGGTCGCCCAGGCCCTCTTCCTTGGCCGAGTACCAGTCCAGCCCGTCGATGCTGGTCACCAGCTTATTGAGGATGCGGGGCTGCTTGATGGCGGTCTGAGCATTGGCAAAAATCGCCTGAATCCGGCTGCTGGCGGCATCTTGCCCCAGCGACAGCAGCAGGGCGCGGTAAAAGTTGAGCTGCTCTAGCCCGTCTTTGCTCGCCAGGTCGCCCCAGCGCTCCCCCTCCGGCAGCTGGGTCTCCTCGGCCCCCGTCTCCTGCATCATCTTCAGAAACAGCAGGTAGGTCAGCTCGGTGACGTATTGCAGGTAGCTAATGCCGTCGTCCCGCAGCACATGGCACAGGCCCCACAGCTTTTGGACAATGTCGGAGGTAGCGTTCATGCGGGTAATATCGACGACTCCCTATGATAGGTCTACCTCACGGCCTGGGGACGCATCCCGCACATTGAAGAGTTCGTCAATCTCCTCAGCGCTAAACCAGGGTTCCCCTTCGATAGATTTACGAAAGTCGGCTACTGCTTCTCCAAAGTTGTTGCATGGCTTTGCTGTTGCCGAGTTGTCATCGTCAGAAGGCTGGGGAGACTGATCTGAGCCTGCAAGGTTTTGCCCCATAGCACCTCCCGCCAGTGTGGATTATAGATATGGCTAGTTTAGGCCAGGTACCTCCAATGCCAAAGTCTTACTATGTCTACATCATGACGAATCGCTCCAAGACTCTCTACACCGGGGTGACGAATGATCTGATGCGGCGGACAGCTGAGCATAAGCAGAAGGCCACTCCAGAGTTTGCGCAGCGGTACAACATTGATCGACTGGCATTTTTTGAGGAGGCGGGGAATGTGAGGGATGCGATCGCCCGTGAGAAGCAGATCAAGGGCTGGACGAGGGCTAAGAAGATTGCCCTAATTGAGTCGATCAATCCAGAATGGAAAGACCTCAGTGACGATTGGTTTGAGCAATGACAAGCAGCTTGTCATGTTGAGCGGAGCGCAGCGGAGTCGAAACATCTCAGTCTACGGCAAAGACCGAGATTCCTCCCGTTGGTCGGAATGACAGCCAGCTTGTCATGTCGTTCGCGAAGCGACTCCGGAGGAGTAACGGAGCGCAGCGGAGTCGAGACATCTCGCTCTACCGCAGAGACCGAGATTCCTCCCGTTGGTCGGAATGACAGCCAGCTTGTCATGTCGTTCGCGAAGCGACTCCGGAGGAGTAACGGAGCGCAGCGGAGTCGAGACATCTCGCTCTACCGCAGAGACCGAGATTCCTCCCGTTGGTCGGAATGACAGGCTAGCTACCCCACCTCTGGCCAGATCGCACTGTTGATCTCGGCTAGCAGGGTTTCGAGCTGGTGGTTAAACACCTTGTCGATGCGCTGAAAGCCGCCCTGGGCCTTGAACTGTCCCTGGTCGAGGGCGGCCTTATCCACTACCGTTTCTTTCTTTAGCTGCTGCCCGATCCGCTCCAGCCACTGGCGCTGGGGGGCCGTCCAGGGCTGGCTAGCCAGGATGGTCTTCATAGCGCGATCGACCCGCTCTCCGTAGGACACCAGCGCATCGCCCAGGGCCGCCTGACGAATATAGCCCACAATCGACGCCGCAATATCCTCATTGGTGGCATCGCGCCAGGCCGATCGCAGCATAGTTTCTGAGTAGCCCGCCCCATCCAGCGCCGCCCGCAGCTCCTTGAGCTGGGCGCGGGTCAGCTCTCGGGGGCGCTGAGTCACCACCAGCAGCGCCGGCACCAGGTTCAGGTTCGACTCAATGAACTGCTTGAAGCTAGCCAGATAGTCCTCTGGCTTGCCGTAGGCTACCCCTGCTTCCGAGACTCCATAGCCCCGCTCTACCCGCCGCAGCTCGTCGGCATGGTACGACACCAGCACCGGCTGGCTGCCGCCCTCGCGACGGTCGAGCACCTCTGCGATCGCCCGCCGCTGCTTCAACCAGGCCACCGCCTCACCAGGGCTGCTTTGCTTCAAATGCTGCACCACCTCATCCAGGGGCAGTCCAGCGATGCTTTCCACGGTTTCTTGGCTGTTGTCGCTCAGGTGTCGTCGCTTCCGCTGGAGCTTAGCCAAAATTTGGTCAACCACCGTCTGCACCTGGTCGGGGGCGCTGACCGTCTCTAACTCGCCCATCAGCTGAGCAAACGATATCTGCGGATTCACCACCACCGGCTTCATGTCTGACACCGCAGACATGGTTTCGTACAGATTCACCGCATCAAAAATATGGAAGACCTCTTTGCCGATACCGTCACAGCGGCGGGTAGCTCGCCCCAGCATCTGAGAATACAAAATCCGCGACTTCACCCGCCGAATAAAGACCAGATTGCAAATAGCAGGCACATCAATGCCGGTAGTCATCAGGTCTACGGTCACTGCCACCTTGGGGCTGACCTCATTTTTGTAGCGGCGAATCAGCTCCAAGGGCTTATCGGCAGCCCCGGTGATCTTGACCACTTCGTCATCATCAACACTGCCGTAGAGATCAGCAAAAGCCTCCTTCAGTTTTTGAGTCACCAGGTCGGCATGGTTGTCATTGACGCAAAAAATTAGGGTTTTCCCCGGCAGACTGGGGTCGATGTGGCGAGCCAGTTCTTCACAGACCACCCGGTTAAACTCTGGGGTGATCACCTGGCGATTGAACTGCTCGACATCGATGCGAATTTCATCAGGGGCATGCACCAGGTCAATCTGCCCGGTCTTGGGGTCATAGTAGGCGACATCATCCCCTGGGTGCCAGACGATGCCGTCTTCAGACAATGCGGTAATGATGCGGGTAGGCGGCTCGTGGTCAATCAGCCAGCCGTCAATTACGGCTTCTGGATAGCTGTAGGTAAAAACTGGGTCACCAAAAATCTCGGTGGTGTGAAGGGCGGGGGTGGCCGTCAGGCCAATCTTCACCGCGTCAAAGTAGTCCAGCACCTGTCGGTACTTCGACACGTAGTCACCAAAGTCTCGAAAGGTGAGTTCGCTATCACTCAGCTCCCGGTCGAGCAGGTAGCCCCGATGGCACTCATCCACCACAATGCAGTCGTACTGGTCAGTGGTGAAGGTCTCGCCGTCGTCGCTGGGGTACAGCAGTCGTTTCACAAAGCTCTGCACCGTACCAATATGGACTTTGGTATCGCGGTCTGGGGCGGTGTCCTTCAGCTCTTTGATGTCAAAGATATCGGCAAAGGTCTGAAGGCTCTCCATGCGAGTGTCTTTGAAGGCATTGGCGGCTTGCTCGCCCAGGGCGCTGCGGTCTACCAAAAACAGAATGCGCCGAAACCGCTTGGTCTTCAGCAGGCGATACACCAGGGCAATGCAGGTTTTGGTCTTGCCCGTGCCGGTGGCCATGGCCAGTAGCAGCTCTCGTTGATCCTGGGCCAGGGCGGTTTCCACTGCCTGAATGGCGCGAATCTGGTGATCCCAGAGCCCAAAGTCGTAGGTGAAGGGCTCTGCTTCGAGGCGATCGCTGGCTTCCTCCAAGTCATTCGCGAGAGAATCTACCAGCCCCGCTGGGCTATACCAGCTGCCGATCGCCCGCCGCAGATTTTCGGGTCGGCGCAGGTCACAAAACCAGATGCCGCTTTTAGTCTCTAGCTGCTTAAGATAGGCGCGGCCATTGGTGGCAAAGACAAAGGGCACCTGGTACTCGCCCCAGGGGCCGCCGGGCAAGGTTTCATCGCCCTTAATCACGTAGCCGCGGCTGTAGCGTTTGGCCTGGTCGATCGCCCCGTAGACATCCTTGCGCCCTCGCTTGGCTTCGACCACGGCCACCACTTGCAGCCCCACAAACAGAGCGTAGTCAGCCCGGCCATCGCGGGTGGGCCACTCTGCGATCGCCAGGTTCCGGTTCTTCTGAGGTCTAGCGCCCTTGGTATAGGTCAACTCTTCCGAGTCCGCCTCCCACCCGGCAGCCCGCAGCTGCTCGTCAATCAGGCGTCGGGTGCCAGGTTCATCGAGGTCAAGGGTCTGCTCGGCCTGCTGGGCCTGGGCAATTGTGGCCTGGATCACCGGGGCGGGCTGCGCCTGGGCCTCTGCCTGGATCACTTCGAGCCGTTGCCGAGTCGATTCCACTTCGACTTCGGCCTGCTCTAGCAGGGTCTCGGCAATCTGACGCAGTTCGGCTTCTTCAGCGGCAGTAGCCTGGGCGGTTTCGTACTGGCTGCGGTATTGCTCGGCTTCTTGGCGCAGGGCTTCGAGCCGCTGGCGCAGGGTTTCGGTTTCCTGGTCTGGGTCGGCGGGGGGAATGAAGGGGCCAGCCTTGAAGGTGCGATCGCCTGTAAAAGCCCGATAAAACCACAGCCCCAGGGCTCGGGCATACTTCAGGTTCTCCAACGCCGTCCGGTGGTCACCCACCATATCGTGGGTGGCGCGATTGCCATGCACCCGCAGCTCCTGGAATAGCTGGTATACCTCCCCCTGCACAACGCGGCGATCGCGCAGGCGGCGCAGCAGGTCAACCTGGTTTTCTTGAGTGTCTTCGTACAGCCCTGCCTTGGCAGCGGTCAGCTGCGCCAGCAGCTCTCCATACTGCCGGAGCTTGATCAAGCAGGTGCACGGGTCGTCCTTAAAGTAGCGCTCCGCCAGGGTGCCCAGTCGCACGAGCTGAGGGTCGAATCGCTTGAGAAAGACAAAATTGGTCGAAATGGCAGAGCCGCTCATCTAAACACGTCTAGAGCGTCAGTTAGTTATCCCAAGGATGCCCTTCCTCTCCGGAAAGCGCCATAAATTTACCGTTTCCTCAAGCGAGAGGGTGATCTTTAGCACGCGCATTGAAACACGGCATCACACTCGCAGGGCGCAACTATCACCTGATCACTTACAGCCGCGTCACCGCGCCAATCGGGGATTCACGGGACTATAGGTTCATCGGCACAATGCCCCCACTACTGAGGAACCCCCACCATGCAACTCACCTACCGCGGCCAATCCTACGAAGCCACCACCGCCTCCGTTGATGCGCTGGCTACCGGCGAAACCGCCACCTTCCTAGGTCGCCCCTACGCCCGCAAGCAGTTCACCGTTACCCAGCGCCAGCAGCCCGCAGAACTGACCTATCGCGGCGTTCGCTACACTCGCTAGCCCACCAGCGTCCCCTCAGACAACTTCGACCAACCTCCTGTCTCCCCGCTGTTACCAGCGGGGTTTTTCGTTAATCGGTTAATCACTTAATCGACTAGCTGACAAATCGGCCAGTCTGCCAGCGGCCAGCGAACAATATCTTTGCTTAATCAACTAACCGCTTAGGCAATTAATTGATTAAGTGGGCGATCGAGAACCGTTGCTGACACTATTGCCAACGAATCCGCTCTTGACCGTTGGCACTGGGCAGGAAGAACAGGGATCGACGGAGGGCGATCGCCTAGCCCAGATTCACTTAACCGCTTAATCAGCTAATTGGTCAATCAATTAACTGAATGGGCAGGGAGCGCCCCTAGCAAGGGATACTGCCACCTCGTAGACGACCCATTAATAGCCTGGCAGAGCAACTATCACCCAATCCTGAGATTACCTTCTTGAAAACGCTTAATCGCTTAATCGTTTATTCAACCAGCCGATTAAGCGATAAGATTTGGTTAATCAGTCAATCGCTTAAACAATCAACTGATTAACCGATTAAGCGGGCAAGCAAATGATTATTACCGTTGCCGGATTCAAAGGCGGGGTCGGCAAAACCACCACCGCCGTGCACCTGGCCTGCTACTTTGCCAGAAAGTCTGACAAGACTCTGCTAGTCGATGGCGACCCCAACCGCTCATCCCTGTCATGGTCCAAACGGGGGACGCTGCCGTTTCAGGTCTGTGACCTGATGTCGGCGGCGAAGGCCTCCAGGGGCAAAGAGTACGTCATTGTCGATACCGAGGCCCACCCCGACGAAGACGAGCTAGAGGCTCTGGCGGAGGGCTGCGATCTGCTGGTACTGCCCTCCACCCCAGACGCCCTGGCCCTGGAGGCGCTGCTGGCCACCGTCGACAACCTCCAGAACCTGACCTCCTACGGGGTGGTGCTGACGATGGTAGACAGCCGCAAAAAGGCCACCTCCCTCCAGGCCAAAGAAACGCTTAGCCGCTTAAGCATCCCAGTGTTTAAGCAGATGATTAGGCGCTTAACCGCTTACGAGAAAGCGGCCCTAGTCGGGGTGCCGGTGTACGACACCGGCGATCGCTTTGGGCGCATTGCCTGGGGCGAGTATGAGTCATTAGCAAAGGAGATCGAGAGCCATGCCTGATGCAGCCAGCATGTTTGACAAGCTAGCCCAGAGCCGCCAGAAGGCCAAGGCCCCTCCAGCACCAGAGCCAGCGCCGGAGCCAGCACCAGCACCTGAGACGCCCCCCAAGAAACGGCAGCGAAAGGCCACCGGCAAGCGCTCTGACCCAAACTACATCCAGGTGGGGGCTTATGTACCCATCGAGCTCAATAAGGCCGTCAAGCGTCTGCTGGTGGACCAGGATCAGGACTTTTCTGAACTGGTCTCTGAACTGCTAGAACGATGGGTTCAAGAAAATAACGCTTAACCGGTTGACTGTCTAACCGATTAAGCGGTTAAACGGCTACACAGTCAACCGGCTAATCAACCTTCTGATTATCCGGATTCCGGAAAGTCAAGCTTGCGCCGTCCGCTGCACAGTTCAATTTTGTTGATTTGGATCGCCCTTCGCTCATTACAGCTCAGAGGTTGCGGGGCGCGATCGCCCAAATTTGGATCACCCCCTTACCACCAATCAGTTAACCGACTAACCGATTAATCACTTAACCAGTTCACCGTCCATGTCAAAAGCCCCTGCCCCACTCCCTGATGAAGACAACTACGTTGCCCTGCTCAGTGAACTGAAGAAGCGGATCCGCTCAGCCCAGGTTAAGGCAGCCCTGGCCGTCAACAGGGAACTCATTCTGCTCTACTGGCAAATTGGCCGGGAAATTCTCGCGCAGCAGCAGGTAGAAGGATGGGGCGGTAAGGTCATCGAACGCCTGGCTCAAGACCTGAAGCGGGAGTTCCCCGATATGCAGGGCTTCTCCCAACGCAACCTCAAATACATGCGGGCTTTCGCCGAAGCCTGGCCCGATGAGCAATTTGTGCACCAGGCTGGGGCACAAATCCCCTGGAAGCATAACTGCATCCTTCTGGAGAAGGTGAAAGACCCAACTGAACGCCTGTGGTACATCCAGCAAACCGTTGAATACGGCTGGAGCCGGAACATCCTTACCCTGCAAATAGAAAGCGGACTATACCAGCGCCAGGGCGGAGCGATCACCAATTTTGAGCGCACTCTGACGCCGGAACAGTCCGATCTCGCCCAGCAGTTGATCAAAGACCCCTACAACTTTGACTTTCTCAATCTGACCTCTGCCACCCAGGAGCGCGATCTGGAGAAAGCTCTAGTGGAGCGAATCAGGGATTTTCTATTGGAGCTAGGTGTGGGATTCGCCTTCGTCGGCAGTCAGTATCGCCTGGAGGTCTCGGGCAACGAGTACTTCATGGACATGCTGTTCTACCACCTCAAGCTGCGGTGCTATGTGGTCATTGACCTGAAGGTGACCGAGTTTCGTCCTGAGTACACCGGCAAGATGAACTTCTACGTCGCCGCGGTAGATGACCTGCTGCGCCACCCCGATGACCAACCCACCATCGGTATCGTGCTGTGCAAGTCAAAGGACAAAACAATCGCGGAATACGCCCTGCGCAACGTCAACACCCCGATCGCCGTCACCACCCACAGCCTGCCAGACCAACTCAAGGCCAATCTACCCACCATCGAGCAGCTAGAAATGGAGATCGATGCAGCAGTGAGCGAACTCTCAGAGGAGAGCGAGGCACCTGAGGAGTAAGTTAGCGACGCAGATGATAGAGCAGCAAGAGCCGCTCATCCTCGGTTAGCTCAGCCCAGCGCTTGCTCTCAAAGCGGTCAGCGATGAATTGGCAAATCACATCCCCAGACCAACCCAGGCTACGGATCTGGTGTTGAATCTGGTCGTGCAGGTCTGGGTCATAGGCCGCAGGCCCGGCATCCTGGGGAAAATCGGACTCATCCCCCCGCACCCCCCTTTCCGGAGAAAAAGAGGACAGATCCGAACCCGCCCCACCGGCGCGGAGCGCCTCACCCTTCATATTTCGGTCTATAGGGTGTAATTCCTTGTTTTCCAAGGGGTCTGGCAATTGGGATATCGCTTCAGGAATTGTCTCCGTGAGGTCTAGAAGGCTTGCTGCGGCGGCTATTACACCCTCTTGGTGCTGGGGGTGCCAAAGGCTTAGGTGCTTGTAGAGGGTCTGCTGGCTGACCTTGGCGGATTGGGCGATCGCCTTGGCCCTAGCCGTAATCTGCTCAGGCAACTCTCCGGCCTGCTCTAGCTCGGCGTAGGCGATGCGGATGCGGTGCTGGGCATCTTCGGCCTGCTGCTGGTTGAAGGGCACCAGGTTGTTCTTAGGGTGGCTGGGGTCACGGGTAGGGGTGGTGCCCAGGGGCCAGTAGTAGCCCTCGACGGCTCTGGCCCAGGCGGTGACTTTGCGCTCGATCTCGTGCTGGTGGCGGCAGTATTGTTCGTAGCCGGGGCAGTGGAGGGCGATGCGCAAGGTGTAGTCGATCAGGGACTGGCCCTGGAGGCCCTCGAAGACGTGGCCGTAGCAGGCGATGGTTTTGAGCAGGTGGTTGGTCTGGCCGGGGGCAGTCCAGCCTTCGGTGATTTCGGTATCGAGGTCGTGTCGCCAGCTGTCAACCGGGTGGCTGCGCCGCTTGGGTCGCTTGCGGTGGTTGTCGCGGCCAATTTTCATCGCATGGCGCAGGGTGTCCATGTCCTGGTGGCCCGCAGCCCCATCCCAGAGCCAGAAGAAGCGAGCTAGGCTGCTGCCAATGGGGTTGAGGGCGTCGTCCAGCAGGCAGGAGCCGCTGCCGGGCTGGAGGGGCAGCCGGTGGCCCAGGTATTCGATGAAGGTTTGAACGCCGTAGGCTTTGACGTTGGGGAAGATTTCGAGCTGCCCGGCCTGGAGCCGGAACCCCTGGGCTTTGAAGCATTCTTTGAGGGCGACAGCCAGGTTGAAGGTATTGACAAGTTCCGAAAAAGGAATATATAGATGCAGGCCACCGCTCCAGCTGGAGCGCACCAGCAGGGTGCGGGTGATGCCGATGGTCTCTAGGGCAGCGCGGATTTGGGCGACGCCTTCGGCGGTGCAGTAGTCGCCGCCGGCATCGAGGTCGAGCAGGGCGTAGCGAGTGTCGTGGGTGAAGCGGACGCCGATCAGCTGGTTGGCGTCTTGCCAGTGGTTCCAGAGAACGCGGGGCCGCAGGGGATAGTCTTTGACAGTTGTCCAGGCGGCTTTGGCGGTGGCGTCATCCGGCAGGTCGGCGCGGATGAAGTTCCAGCGGTAGTGGCCAAAGATTTCACACAGCCGCTGACCTGTGGGGTCAGCGGGGAGGGGTTCGGAGCGGGGAGGCTTACACGACTCCTCGCCCCATCCTTTAGATGCGGTCATCGGATCTCTCTCCTAAAAAAGAGCAATGGGTATTGCCCCGAGAGAGATCCGGTGTTACCATAGCCGCACAAGCAATTCACGCGCGACTCGGGACTGGTCCTCTCGGGTTTTCGCTTTTTAAAGAGCCGGTGGCATCTGCTGCCGGTTCTTTTTGCGTATTAAGGGCCTGGTCAGGACGCTTAATACAGATCGAGGCTTAGTCTGAGTGGTCAGTTCAGCTGGGCACTGGTCATTACTGAGTGAGTCGTACCACCTCCTTCACCTCTCCTGGGAGTTAGTGCAAACGTTCTGAAGCTGGAATATTGACAAAGAGTAGCACTGAAAATCTTGATTCTCAATAGCCCTCTATGGGTCTGTACGCCAGAGTTACAGGTCACCCATACGCCAAAGTTACAGGCAAAACTATACGCCAAAGTTACAGGTCAGAAAATGACCATACGCCAAAGTTACAGGCAAAACCATACGCCAAAGTTACAGGTCGCCGCCGAGAAGGCTGACCCGTCAAAGCCTTGCCAGAGAGCCGACAAAAAACCATACGCCAAAGTTACAGGCAAAACCATACGCCAAAGTTACAGGTCAGAAAATGACCATACGCCAAAGTTACAGGCGAAACCATACGCCAAAGTTACAGGTAGCGGCGGAAAAATCATACGCCAAAGTTACAGGTAGCTAAAAAAGCCTGGCCCGTTGAACGTTACGGAGTGTTTTCGCCAGCGTTCTTCCCTAAAATGTGGCTCAATGCTGTGTCAGACAGGATGAGAACTCGCCGTGAGTGTCCCCGAGACGCCAACAACAGGATCAGACACCTTCCCGGTCGATGGGCAACTGCTCATGGTGCTGCCACGGGCTGGAGCATCGGTAAAAAACCCGGATGTGCAGGTGCCTATTCTGCGGTCGGATGGCGATGGCTATTACCTTGAAATGCGTGTTGAGGCTGATTCTAAAGACGATGCAGAAGTCGCTGTTACCCGCCGCGTACCCCTTGAAAACCTAACCGCCGAAGAGTGGGAAGAGATCCAAGCCCAATATTCCAGCTTAGATATCGAATCCTGTGTTGACATGGGAATCAGCAAGGGGCTGGAGAACATTCAAGATCGCCGCATCGAACGCCTGCTGGTCGCCCTGCTCACCTTCCTCAACCCGCGTCAGGTTTCCATCGTGCTGCATTTATATCGCCTGGCAGCCCAACAGGATCAGGGGCCATTGGTTTCGTTTCGCTCTAATGATTTGCTGGAGGCCCTGGGCTATACCAAAACCAAAGATGGGGGATTTGCATCAAAACTCAGATCTCAGCTCCATAGAGACCTGGTGGCTCTGCACCGCACTGAACTAGTGTTTGCCCAGTCTCTTCGCAAAGGCGACAATCTGGGGGCCAAGGTCACCATCAAAAGTGTTTTGAGAATCAGAGATTATGAGATCGACAACGTGCCCCGAGACTTTGACTTGGCTAAGGCCGCCGACTATACCTATGAGTTAGCCGATGCCTATACTGTCTCCCTAGAGTTCTTTGATGGGCCAGCTCGGAACGGAGACTATGTGCTTTTTGCCGATAGCCTCGACATTCGCCAACGTCTAGGAGGCAGCACCAAGCACGACTACAAGACTAAGCTGCTCATTTACCTGGCTAGCCGAATGAAGTGGGATCGGCCTGAGGATGGCCAATACCTCAATGTTTCAAAGCAGTACCTCTTTAAGAATTTGGATCTACTGGGCAGCAACGCCTCTCGCAATAACCAAATTTTCTGGCGCACGGTGGAAGAGTTGAGTAATGAGGGATATATCCTGGGAGCACAGGAGCTGCCAGGAAGAAAGAAGTTAGCGACGATTCAATTTCAGATCAATCCTGAAAAACTGAGGGCTGAGGGGTAGAAAAGTCCATCGGCGCGGAGGGGCAAGCTACCAGCTTGCTCAGGCAAACAGGCATAATGATTTGGCAACGTCAGGTATTTTGTTTGTGTTCTGCCCTAGCTGCCTTGAGTTCGCTGCTCTTTAATTGGGCTGCTTGATAAGCATTCACGTAGTCTTTTCCCCCTAGCATTACGTCACCGTAATACTCGTAGGGCGGAGCACCGTAAATCGGCAGCGGCGGATCCTCTGGGTAATCTTCCTGGGCCTCTTCAATAAAGGCTTTTAATGCCTTGATGCTGAGGCTTTGGGCGGAAAAGTAGTAGATTTCTTGCTGGGCTTTGTTAATATGCGGTAGCGTCGGGTCGATGATATCGTCACCCAGTACAATCCAGGCGTGTTCGAGGGGCTCATACTGCCCGTTATTCAAAACTACAAACCCCTGAACGTAGGTCGCTCCTGTCAGGGTCAGCACAGCTCGATGGGTGTTGCCAAAGGGAGCGCCTGCTTTGCTTTTGATTTGTTCAGAAATTTCGAGGGAAAGGGATTCATTCAGGGTTGGGGGCATTGGGTGTGAACATTAGAGTCGCTACTGGCGATCGTAAGCATCTGCGCTGGGTATGTCTATTGCCGCCAGGTTGATGTCCAGGTCGTTTGGTGAGTGCTAGCGCCAACAGTAGACTGCCTAGAGAATTTCACCGCTGCCCCTGTCTTTGCTGGGGGCTTTTTGCTGCTTGGTCCAGCCCTTGACTAGTTGTGCCGAGAGGCCACTGCTCACACCAGTGACGGTAGCTACAACCTTCGGAAGCGGTTGACCGTCAAATCTTGACCCCATCTTCTCCGTCTCTTTTTCATTGCCCTCTAGACACAGCTGCTCATTTGCCGTTAGATAAGCTTAAGCAAAGAAGTATTAAGCACATCTACTCACGAGCTATGGCGATCTTCTTCGGTCAGACTCAAGGCACTCAGCTGGTAGGCGGTCCTCCCTAAGCTGGGGAGCCTATCGTTTTAAAACACCTCAACAGCCTTCATGACCAAAGGTGATCATCGGCCTTTGCCAGCCCAAATGTAGATTTATTCAACGATTGAGATGGCCGGTTGCAATGGTCCCCAAGGATCGGTCTTTGACCATGGCGCAACTGGCTTTCCGTCACGGATTTGCAACCAACTCTAGGCTTACAGAGCCGATGGCTCAGGCCATTGCGATCGGCATCAAGGCTATTGTCATGGCTGAGCAGGCATAGCTCTCAACCTGCTGGTGGCCAAGGCCACAGGAGTTTGATCAGTCCGTTCTATCACTAGCCCGACCAGGCTTTATTTTTCCAGGCTACAGGAGACCCCTTGAACAATTCCAATTTCAATCTTCGATCTCTAAATTTGCGCGCTCTGAAGCGAGAGTGGTGGTCTAACCCAAGAGCCGACCTGCTGGCTGGGGCGGTGGTAGGGCTGGCGCTGATTCCCGAAGCGATCGCGTTCTCGATCATCGCCGGAGTGGACCCCAAGGTGGGCCTTTATGCCTCTTTCATCATTGCGGTGGTCACCGCTTTTTTGGGCGGGAGGCCCGCGTCGATCTCCGCCGCCACTGGAGCCATGGCGCTGCTGATGATCGACCTGGTGCGCGACTACGGGCTCGAGTATCTGCTGGTGGCCACCCTGCTGTGCGGTGTGTTTCAAGTGATCTTTGGCGTGCTGCGGCTGGGTCGCCAGATGCGCTATGTGCCCCGCGCCGTGATGGTGGGCTATATCAACGCCCTGGCGGTGCTGATTTTCTTAGCGCAGCTGCCCCAGCTGACCAACGTGCCCTTGGCCGTGTACGTGATGACGGCGCTGTCGCTGGCGATCATCTACATCCTGCCGCGGTTTACCAAAGCGGTGCCCTCACCCCTGGTGGCGCTGTTTGTGATGACGGTGGCGGCGATCGCCCTCGGTATTGACGTACCCACGGTTGGCGACATGGGCGAGCTGCCCACCGCCCTGCCCATCTTCGCCCTGCCCCAGGTGCCCTGGACTCTGGAAACCCTGCGGATTGTGCTGCCGACGTCGCTGACCATGGCCGTGGTGGGGCTGTTAGCCTCATTCCTGACCGCGTCGCTGGTGGACGAACTCACCGACACCCCCAGCGACAAAAACCGCGAGGCCAAGGGTCAGGGCATCGCCAACATCATTACCAGCTTTTTTGGCGGTATGGCAGGCTGCGGCATGATTGGCCAGTCGGTGATCAATGTGCAGTCGGGCGGGCGGGGGCGACTCTCCACTCTGTGCGCTGGGGTGTTTCTGTTGTTTGCCATTCTGGTGCTGAGCGGCTGGGTGCAGCAGATGCCTATGGCGGCCCTGGTGGCGGTAATGATCATGGTTTCCATCGGCACCTTTCGCTGGGCTTCGTTTCGCGATATGGCCAAAATTCCCCGCACCGAGACGGCGGTGATGCTGTCCACCATGCTGGTGACGATCTTCACCCGCAACTTTGCCCTCGGGGTGGCCACCGGGATTGTGATGAGTACGGTGTTTTTCTCTCGCAAGATTGCCCAGCTAGTCTTTGTGGACAAGGTGATGCGCGCAGAGGGCCACCGGGTTTACAGCGTGTCGGGCCAGATTTTCTTTGTCTCAAGGGATGAGTTCTTTGAAGCCTTTGACTTTGAAGAGTTTGTCGATCGCGTCACCATCGACCTCACCCACGCCCACCTATGGGATCAGGGGGCCGTTGCCGCCCTGGACAAGATTGTCAACAAATTTCGCCGCGCCGGAGCCGAGGTAGAGGTGGTGGGCCTGAACGAGGCCAGCACCACCCTGGTGAACAAATTGGCCGTCCACAGTCAGCCCACCGCCCTCCAGGAGTAGTCCCGCCATGAAACGAATCTTACTATGCACTGACGGCTCCACCTTTGCCCAGAGCAGCTACCCCTACGCCGCCTGGTTTGCCCAGGGCATGGGAGCCAGTGTTGACGTGCTCTATGTCACCGACTCGCGGGGACAGGCTACAGCCGAAGCCAGCAACCTCAGCGGCAGCATTGGTCTGGGGGCCGCCGAAAGCCTGCTGAAAAAGCTGGTGGAGGTGGAGCACGAGCGGGCCAAGCTCAACCACCAGAAGGCCAAGCTGATTTTGGCTGACGCTGCAGCGGCGATCGCCGCCCAGGGCGCTACCACCGTCAAGCTGATCCACAAAACCGGCTTTTTGGTGGACTGCTTGGAGAATCTAGAGGCCGACGTAGACCTGATTGTGCTGGGCAAGCGGGGGGAGGCCGCCGACTTTGCCTCTGGCCACCTGGGGGCCAATGTCGATCGCATCGTGCGCAGCGGCCACAAGCCCTGCCTGATTACCCCCAGAACCGTGGTGCCGATGGAGCGTCTGCTGGTGGCCTACGACGGCAGCCCCACTGGCCAGCAAATGCTGCGGTTTCTAATCGAGTCTCCCGGCCTCCGGGAGCTAGAGATTCACCTGCTGACGGTAGCGGGGGCGGAGTCCGACGCTGAGAAAACCCGGTGTTTGGCCGAAGCTGAGGCGGTGCTGCAAGGGGCGGGGCTGATGCCAACAGCAAGTTTGCAGGTCGGGGAGCCGGAAAAGGCGATCGCCCGCCACCTCAACGACCACAACATCAGTCTGCTGCTGATGGGGGCCTACGGCCACCGCCGCATTCGCCATCTGGTGATCGGCAGCACCACGGTACAACTGCTGCAGAGTAGCCAAATTCCCGTATTACTCTACCGTTAAGCATTCCTGAATAGGTCTAACGCACTGGACATAAGCCAGATCGGCTAGTTGCGCGCGCAGGCAACTACTCCAAAGTTCAGTGGGCTGAACCAAGCCTGAGCAGGAACTGCCGTAAGATAGCGCTAATTCCAGGGGAATGAGGCCATGCCGAGCCAGCACTCGATCTTTCTCTCCTATCGTCGCAGTGACAGCCTAGCGGTGACTCAAACCGTCTATAACGCCTTAGCTGAACATTTTGGCCCCGAGGTGGTGTTTCGCGACCTGGACTCTATCCCCGCTGGCCAAAGCTTCAAAAACCATCTGGAAACCGAGCTAGACCACTGCGAAGTTCTGATCGTCGTGATGGGGCCTACATGGCTCGAAGTCCAGAGTGGCTCCACCGGCAAGCGACGGCTCGATAACCCGAACGACTGGGTCCGACTAGAGATTGAATACGCCCTCAAGCGCAACATCTTGGTCATTCCGCTGCTGATTGATGGGACGCCGCTGCCTGCCGAAGATCAGCTGCCGGGGTTGCTCAAACTGCTGCGGGAACGACAAACGGCAAAACTGGGCCATGACGCCAACCACCAGACAGACTCCCGTGACCTCAACCGGCTGATCCGGGATATTCAGCGGCATCTAGAAACACCGCTCCAGGCCAGGCTGACCGGCGTTTGCCCGTACAAAGGGTTATCCTACTTCGACTACAACACCGAAGACAGCCAATACTTTTATGGCCGTAAGGCATTAACCCAGACGCTGCTAACCAAAGTCCAGACCTCGAACTTCCTGGCCATTGTGGGGGCTTCGGGGAGTGGTAAGTCATCGGTGCTGCGGGCCGGGTTGCTCCAGCAGCTCAAGGAAAAAGGGAACTGTGACATTCGGATCCTCCTACCCGGCGAACATCCCCTCCAAAGCCTGGCCCTAGCCTTTGGGGAGGATTTGGCAGACCCGCTGGAGCAGGCGGCACAACAGCACCAGGCGCAAGAACTGATTCAGTCTGGGGTGGACGGTCTTTGCGCCTTAATCAAACGGGCCGAGGTGCCGAGGGTATTTTTGGTCATCGACCAGTTTGAAGAGGCGTTCACCCTGTGTCACGACGAAGCAGAACGAGCGGCCTTTTTCAATACGTTGCTGGGAGCACTAGAGGTGCTGCCTACCCAGCTTTGCTTAATTGTCGCCATGCGCTCTGACTTTGTCGGCAAGTGCTTTGAACAGCACTATGGGGGGCTGGCCCAAAAGGTAGAAACCCATCTAACGGCTATTCTGCCCATGACCCGAGATGAGTTGGCTCTGGCGATCATCGAGCCCGCCCACAAAACCGGGCTCACCCTCGATCCAGGCTTAGTGGAGGATATGCTGAAGGATTTGGAACAGTCCTCTAGCGAGCTTCCCCTCCTCCAGTACACCCTGACAGAACTTTGGAAGGGAATGCAAAATGGCCAACTGATGTCATCCACCTATAGCAAACTTGGCAGGGTGACCGGCACGCTGCAAAAGCGGGCCGATGAGGTCTATGCCTCCCTATCCCCAGAGCAGCAGGAGGTGGCTAAACATATCTTTTTGAACCTGACCCAACTGGGGGAAGGGAGCGAAGATACGCGCCGCCGGGTGACTCAAGCCAGCTTAGTCTCTGTGCATTACCCAGAAGCCCAGGTGAGCGAGGTGGTGCAGCGGCTGGCCGACGCTAATCTGGTGGTGACTGACGATCAGGGTGAAAGTGCTCAAGGGGAATACAGGGCAACGGTTGAGGTGGTTCATGAAGCCTTAATTCGGAGCTGGCCCAAACTGAGACAGTGGCTAGATAGTAGCCAAGACGATATTCGCTTCAAGCGTCGATTGGAAGCCACGGCCCACTATTGGCACGAGAAAGACAGACCCGACGGCCTGCTATGGCAGCCACCTGATCTAGATTTGTTGCGAGATTTTCAGCAACGGGCAGAGCAGACGATGACAGCGCTGGAAAATGCCTTTTGGCAGACCTCCGCTCAGGCCGAACGACGACGCAGGCGCAATAAACGCCTCGTCACCCTCGGATTAGCGGCAGGCCTCGTGTTGACAACGGGATCTACCTTGGTACCAGGGTGGCAGATGCGGGCCGCAAACGGGAGTAACATCTTAACTCTGGCACAAACGGCAGCCACCTTAAATGCTTCGGGAGATAGCTTTGAAGCAGGGTTGTCGGCCCTGCGGGCTGCAAAACAGTTTCAGCAAAATCCCTTACTAGATGCCGAAATCCGCAGCAAAATACAAAGCGAGCTTCTCAAAGCACAACTTCCAAGACATCGCGAAATCACTCGTTCAACAGGCCACAGCAATGCGGTTGTAGCCGTGCAGTTCAGCCCCGACGGCAGCACCCTGGCCACCGCCAGTGAAGACGGCACGGCCAAGCTCTGGACTCGCGACGGCACCCTGATTACCTCCCTCGACGGCCACAGC
>NZ_JQFA01000006.1 GCF_000763385.1 Leptolyngbya sp. KIOST-1 | reverse complement strand
CCCTGGTAGGCGATCGTCTTCCCCGGCTCCGGCTTGGGGGGTGTGCCCAGGGCGTTTGCCCTGAACCACTCGCTGATCACTAGGGTGTCTACCACCTCCTTCAGTTCGCTGTCCACAACTATGGATGTGCGGGTTCTGGCCAGGTCGGAGGTCACCACCGTGTAGGGATGCCAGCCGGTGACGCCGTAGAAGGTCTGGGGCAGCCACACCACCGCGCCTACCTCCAGGGCTGTGCCGCCGCCATCGATGGCCGAAATAGCAGTCAGAATGGGTAAATCATCGTGTGCCAATTCCGTGCTCGAGTCTCTGGCCGCGGGCCGGTGCAGCTGCCCAGCGCCGGACGCTGTAACCCCTATAAAATCGTCGTTTTCTGCTGCCGCAGATGAATCAGCCCCCTTGTGACAGTTGCCGCTACAGTAGGCGGTGCAGTACCACCCGGCGGGGTCATCGAGGGAGGGCACCACGTGGGGGCAGCTAGGGGTTTTGGTCATCCTTCAGCACCGCTTCAGCGAGTAGGACTAGGAACAGCTCTCGGTAGCGCCGGGGGATGTGGTGGAGATGCTGTAGGGTGTGCTGCACCATGAGCGCAATCACCTGGTGGCGCTGCTGCTCCTGGCTCATTCCCAGCTCGGTCATTTTGGCAATGATGTCATCGACCAGGCGATCGGCCTGGCCTTCGACAAATAGATCGGTTTGGTAGTAGCGCTTAGGCATTGTCATCGTCTCCTAGTAGGGGCATTTGGCCGAAATACTTTCGCTTGCGCTGCCGGTTGCCGGGCCGGTGGGGCGTGTCGTGGCGCAGGTGGCAGGGCGAGCAGAGCGCCGCCAGGTTGGCCGGGTCATTGTTGCCCGGGTTTTGGTCGAGGTGGGCGGCCGTTAGGGTAAAGCGCCCTGGGTGGTCTAACTCAGGCAGCCATTCAGTACCCGAGATTCTCACGGCAAACGAGGGCCAACCCTCCCCAGGCCTTCGGCAGGGCCTGTCGCACTGCTGGCACCGCCAATTGGCGGAATCCTTTAGCGCCCTGGCTTGCTGCGGCCAGTCGTCAGAGTAGCGGTCTCGAATAATGGGCATCTTGAGGCTACCGAGTGCAAGTTGATGAAATGGAACTTTTTCTAATAGTGGCGATCGCCCTGATTGGGGGATTTTGGTTATGGGCAAGAAATGAGACTCAGAAGAAGCATGGCAAGCCACTCAACCTAAAGCGTCAGCGGCAATCTAGGCCTTTGAACCAAAACCAGCAATCAAGCCTCACCATTGCGGGGATTGTGGCCATGTCCACTTTGGTGGCAACCCTGAATGGGAATGCCCAATGGTCTCAGCTCACCGCGATCGGGAACTCTGGCCAGGGCACCGGCTACGGCGAAGTGGATGATAGGAACTTGGCCAACTTCCCTCCACCAAACCTGTACCAGGAGGTGGGCGGCACGGCCTCAACCGTCACCTTTATAAATGGCTCTCCTGATGCCCTCACCATTTATCTGGTTAGAGACACCGGGGAACGCCTAGAACTCAAAATGCAGGCCTGTAAAGAGTGCTCAACCTACAGCCGGGATAATTCCCCGCCGTGGGGTGCCGTCGGCACTCCAATCACCTTTCAGGTACCCCCTGGACGCTACGAAGCTACAGGCCGGTTCTTTGGCACCGAACGCACCAAAGGGTTTAGAAGTGACTGGCAGCTCTCTCCAGGGTGGGAGTACCGAGGGGCTATCTACACCCTCAATGAGGTTCACCTCTACTGAGCAACCCTGCATACATGAATACAACGAAGCCCCAGGGGTGCGATCGCATCTCTGGGGCCTTTGTTTGTCTATTCCTCGGGCTCAGCGGCTTCAGCGTTTAGAGCTTGAATATCAATGGTTACAGCATCAAGGTAGTGGCGATGCCAGTCGATCGCCTCTCGATAGCGAACAATTTCAGCTTCAAGCTCCCTGATTTTCTTCTGGCAGCCTTCTATTTCAACCTGGTACCAGTCGATTGAGCTGGAATGATAGGCCAGTTGGTATTCCAGGTATTTAAAGACCCACTGGCCGAGGGCTTTTCCGGCAACGCCGCCAATTGAGGGCTCATGATCTGTTGTGACTCCTCCGACTGAACCGGGGGCACTATCCTCTCCCTGGCTAGAAACTCTAGGTAGTCTGCCAGACTCATCTCTGCCGCTGCTGCCGACTCCTTCAGTGCCTCTAGCCCCTCCGCTGTCATGCGCTGATAAAGGCCCTGATCCTTCGGCTGGCCCCAACGGTTCCGGGCTTGCTTGGATTCGCTCATTCGTTGTACCCATCACCTTTTCCTCGATTGTATATACGGACGGACTCAATACGTTAGACATAAGGATTGCATAACACAATTAATTAGTGTTATGCATTCAGTCTACTGTGTTATACATAAGGTGTGAAGCATCAAACGTCGGATCTCACGCCGGGGGTTAACTCTCCTCCCGGCATTCCTGGCCAGTCTCGGCAGCCCGCCGCATGGCGGTGGTGGGTTCGCCTCCCACCCTGGCCACCCCTGTCAGTCAGAGTTTCGCCGGGGGCGATCGCCCCCGTTCCCTCTATGGAAATGGAAAAAGAGGAATACCCCATCCCGCTGTACTCGCTCGATTTAACTCTTAGGGAAGTGCATGCCCTAAAGGCTCTGCTTCTTGGTGGCATGTCACCAGCGCCTCTAGATGACGCTCCCTGCGTAGAAGAGTTTGATTTTGTAGAACGACTTGACGAGTTAATCGCCCTGGCCACTGGCGATGTCCAAACACGTCGAACAAAACCCGAGGAATAGCCCATGCC
>NZ_JQFA01000003.1 GCF_000763385.1 Leptolyngbya sp. KIOST-1 | reverse complement strand
CAATGGCTAGCTTCGGGCAGCAGTGATGCGACTATCCGGCTGTGGGAGGTGAGAAGGATTAATAATTAAAAGCCAAAAGCTATAGCAAGCAAGGCTTTCAGGGCTAAACACTTAGGTCTGCAAAACCTCGATTCGGCGGTTCGAATCCGCCTGTCGCCTTTACGGTAAACCGCTCGATTCAGCCCCCAGAGCCCCTTTCAGACGGCGAGTGCAGCACTTCGGTGCAGCGCTTGCCGTTCCCGTTTTGGGCATGTTTGGCCATGGTTGGACATGTTATTGGGGTAAAATTGGGGTAAAAATCGTGGCACCTGGTGGCACTATAAACCTGTAAGTAGTACTTTTTGAGTGCATGTATTACCTATTGAGGTCAGATCATGTACGCAAAAGGCAGAAACAAGTCCAGCAAGGGCACGGTTCAGGTCAAGAACTCCCACGGGCGGTTGCAGCTCGTCTTCTCCCATCCTGTAATCACTGAGGCCGGAGAAATCAAGAGCAAGCGGTTCTATTTCTCGACTGGGGAAGAAGATACGCCCCTGGGGAATAAGCGAGCAGCGGCACTGGCAGCGACTATCCAGCGTGATATCGACTATGGGGAGTTTGATGCCAGTCTGGACAAGTACAGGCCCGCTGCCTCGCTATCGACGGTGACACCCATTGCCCCAGCTGTGCCGGAGCCGCCTCCACAGCCGCGGTTATCGGAGCTATGGGAGAGGTATGCCGAGTTTAAGGAGCCTCAACTCAGCCAGTCCACCTTCGCGGTGGACTACCGCCGCTACCGCAACCATATCCAGAAGCTGCCGACGGATGACTTGCGGGATGCGATCGCGATTCGAGACTACCTGCTGGCCAATGTCACCCCCAACACGGCCAAACGAGTTCTGACCAACATCAACGCCTGCTGCGACTGGGCCATCCGCAGCCAGCTCATCGACCACAACCCCTTTCGGGATATGGCTGGCGATGTCTATCTCTCCAAGGGCGATGTAGAGGAGGCTGACATCAACCCCTTCACGGCTGAGGAGCGAGATGCCATCATCCAGGCGTTTCAGGAGAGCCAGCTGTATGGCTACTATGCGCCGCTGGTGCAGGTGTTGTTCTTTACGGGGTGCCGTCCCTCGGAGGCGATCGCCCTTCAGTGGAAGCACATCTACGATCGCTTCATCCTGTTCGAGCAGGCTATCACCATTAGCACCAAGGGGTTGGCCCTGAAGAGTGGGCTCAAAACTCAGCCCCAGCGGCGATTCCCGGTGAACCGGCAGCTGAGGGATATCTGGAACGCGATGCGCCCGGAGAGCTGCGACTCAGAGGCGTTCATCTTCCGCAGCAAGAAGGGGGGCATCATCGACTTTGGCGATTTTCTTAACCACGCTTGGAAGGGGTACAAGAACCGCCACGGTAAGCAGATCGATGGCCTGGTGACGCAGTTGGTTAAGCAGGGGGTGGTGAGTGAGTATCGTCGTCCGTACCAGTGTCGGCACACGTTTATTACCTTGTGCTTGGAGGCGGATATCGATGCCAAGGATGTGGCCAAGTGGGTGGGTATAGCTATAGCCAGCCTGATTAGGACATAATTTAGAGGTAACGCCATCTCCCCCTGCATGCCATGGCCAAACCCTACAGCCTCGATTTGCGACAAAAGGTCATCAACGCCATCGAACTGGATGGGATGAAGAAGAGCGAAGCCAGTGTTGTTTTTGGGATCAGTCGCAACACCATCGACTTGTGGCTCAAGCGTAAAGCCGCCACTGGCAGCCTAGCGCCTCAGGTCACCTCAAGGGCCCGCCGCCAAGGGCGAATTACCGATTGGGACGGGTTTCGCGCTTTTGCCGAGCAGCATCGTCATAAGACCCAGACGGAGATGGCGGAGTGTTGGCCCGGCCCGATGAGTCAACGCACCATCTCACGGGCCTTAGGCGCCATCGGCTGGACTCGAAAAAAAAGACCTACGGCTACCGTCAGCGAGACGAGCACAAGCGACAGGCGTTCATAGCCAAAGTTCCTGAGTCTAGGGCTCGGCATCTGGTCTACGTGGATGAGTCGGGAATGGATGAGCGTGATGCCTACGGATACGGCTATGCCCCAGCAGGAGCGCGGTGCTATGACCTTAAATCCGGGCAACGCGGTAGGCGCGTCAACATGATCGCCGGGTATCGGGGGCATCAACTCATCGCGCCGTTTACCGTCGAAGGGGCGTGTAACCGCACCGTCTTTGAAACCTGGTTGGAGACCTGCTTGATTCCAGAGTTGTGTCCTGGAGACTGGGTGGTGCTGGATAATGCCACCTTTCATCATGGCGGGCGCATTGCCGAATTGATTGAATCGGCAGGCTGTGAGGTGGTTTATCTCCCACCGTACTCCCCTGACCTAAATCGCATTGAAAAGTGCTGGGGGTGGTTGAAAAGCCGGATCCGAAAAGCCCTCCCCCACGACGATGGCCTGCGGGCCGCTATTGAGGCTGTCCTCAAGCAAGCGGTGTCCTAACCTAAGTGGCTATAGCTATAA
>NZ_JQFA01000001.1 GCF_000763385.1 Leptolyngbya sp. KIOST-1 | reverse complement strand
GACCCCGCCTTAGCTCCTCTGCTGGCTATTCCCGCCCTGGCTATTCCCGCCCTCCCCACCATTCTCACGGCCAATACTGGCAAAGTCGAAAATCCCACTACCCCAGGCGGTTTCACACAGGCACCTCCCAACACCCCAACCCCACCCGTGCCTAATCCACCAGACACCGGCTGCCGGTGTAACGCGCCCCTGCTGGCGGGTCAATCGGCCCAAGCCGCAGAGTTGGCAAATCTGTTGGCTGAACTGGAAAAAATCAAACGAGCGATCGGAGTGGAGGGTTTACCCGCCTTAGTGCCCGACCAAATCGCTCAGAATAATACAAGTCAACGGTCAATCAGCAGCCTGGCCGAGCTGCATCTCTGGCAGGTTCAGCAGCTTGATGGGGTAGTTGGGAAATGGCCCATGGAGATCCCCGTTCCTATTCCTGGCGGCCCCAACCAAACCCTGGGTGTGCCCAACATGAGCGAAGCAGTCGCCGAGATTATGGGCATGATGATCAGCCAACAGGTGACCGCTGCTCAGATTTTGAATACCAGCTCCCGCGCCCTGGCCCAGGCGGGCAGCGCCACCCAACAGGCCCACTTGGCGGGGCTGATCGCCAAAGGCAACGCCGAGTTCTTAGGCTATGAGGCCCGCCCCACCGCCGTAAACATGCCTTTGGCCTACACCCCCGGCAAAGACCCCGGCGAGGGCCTATTACAGGAGAGCAGCGCCAAAATCAAAGGCTGGGCCAACACCGACGGCCAGGACATGAAACAGATCTTCGCTGAACTCCTTCACGCCGCTGCCATCATTCGCGCCGTGTTCTGGCGCAAGCTCGACACCAAAGGCGACTTTAAAACCCAGGTCGACAAAATTGTCAAAGACCAAAGCGGGTTTGTTGACGACCTGGCCGAAACTCCCCCCAAAGGGAAGGAATCCGACTGGAAAGAGTATCTAGAGGCCGTCCAGAAAGGTTTTAGCGACCTGACCAAAGACCGAACCCCCTACGGCCGCGATAGCAGCGAACGCCCTGTAATTAAAGACCTCAACCCCAACCCAGGGAACAATGATTGATCATGCCCTTAACTCTGCGAGTAGACCAGCTTTATAGCCGTCGCGGCAACCTACTGAACCGGGTCCAGTCCGCTGGACAGACTCTGCTAGACAACCTCCGCGACGCAGCCGGGCGGGTGATCAAGGCCCTAACCTGGGGCAACATTCGCGGCTTTCTGGTAGGGGCCGTGCTGGCCCAAATTCCCTCCATGCTGTGGAGCCTGACCGGGCTGTGGAGCGTCTTTACCAATGCCGCCATTGAGTTGTACTACTTTGACTGGAATATCCCCGACGACAACCTAGACCGCATGGCGCAGCAGCGGTGGAACTCCTTTGGGGGCATTGCTGGTGGCACAGTCGGCAGCGCGATCGGTTACTTTGCCTGCGGCATCGTTCCGGCTACCTCCCTAATGGCCTTTGATGAACGCCTGGCCGCCCACGTTCTGAGAGAAGTGGGGGAAGAGGCCTGGGAAGAAGTGAGTTTTCAGTTTACCTTTGCCCGTTTAGGCATGAATTGGTTAGGGCAAACGGCCGTTTGCCCCTAGGGGAGCGGTTGAATCTTTGCTGCATAGCCCTGTTCAGCAGTGCCGCTCTCTATCTCAGGCGGTGGGTCAATCGACAGCAGCAGGGGCCGCCTCCGACGTCGCTGCCGCTGGGGCAACGCTGACCGGGCTGGCGGGCACTGGATCGGCCCAGTCGGGTGTCGCCAGGGCCTTTTCCACCGATTTTGGCGGTGGGAGCAGAGCCGCAACGGACTCCTCACGGCCCAGGTTATGCTGGGGCGTCGAGATGGTCGAGATTTCGGTATGAGCCCCTGTTCCCCCCGATCGCTGGGGCGGTACGGGCTGAAACTCGCGCTGCTCGGGGGCTAGCTTCGGTCCCCACTCCAGCAGTTCTTCGTTAAACTCCACCTCCATCTCCGGCGGCACGGCAGAGTCGTCACCGGCCTCGGGCGAGACAGGGGATGCCGAGGGTGCAACCGGTTCGTTGCCCTTGTCTTCTGGGACGGTCAGCAGCTCGGGCTGGGGCTCAAACACCTCTTGCTCATCGGTCTGTTTGGGCGCTAGCTCCACCGGCAGGGTATCTTCGGCCTCAGGCGACACAAAGGGGCTGCTGGGGTCGCTGAGCGCTTCGGGGGGCACCTCTGGAGCCTTGAGATCCAGCACCACGGGGGACTTTAGCGGCTTATCGAAGTGGGATGAGGCCAAGGGTGCAGTCCGGTGGAAAAGGGCATCGACTGGGTCGACAGGTTGGTGAACCGCTGCTGTAGCTCCAGGCTGTGGCCCCGCAGCCGTAAGGTAAACGCCAGCCTGAACTCAAAGGGGTACTGGGCCAGGGTGGTCTCGCTGCTGGTCAGTTCCAGGGTGAGGCTGGCGGCCTCGGTGACGTCCTGGTGGGTGACGCCGCCTGTTCGGCAATGCTACATATGATGGGTTCCTGCAGGGGGACGATGTAGCCGGGCCCGCGATCGCCCAACCGGAGGATGGCTTACCTCAACCGGCAACAAACGGTCTAAGCTGGCCCGCTAATTTAGGCAGCTTTTTCCATCGTCCCAGCGGCTCAAACGGTATCCCTACAACCATCTGCGGCAAAGTTCTAAACCCGGAAATTTTCTTCAGGGCCGACAATAACTTTTTTTTGAGCGGGAATATTCAGTACCAGGCAACGCCTGACGCCCCAATTCAAACTATGACAGTTTGGCGCAACCTGAATTGGAATGGTCCCGGCGGTGGTGTAAACATCACCATTGCAAGCTGCAACACTCCGGATTATTCGACACCCGGCACCAACTCTCAACCACCCAACCGCCCCACCGATCGCCCTCAACGCGACCCCTACAACCCGACCACTGCCCTGTCCAGACCTGCCACACCGGCGACCGTTGCTCCGTCATCGGCCCCCGCCCCGGCGAATACCCCCGCTCTCACTCCGGCAATCCGCCCCGCAGCTGCCTCCGCCGCTGCGCCAGCTGCCCCCGTACCAGCCACAGTCCTACCCGCCGCTGATCCGCTGATCACTCCGGCGCCGGTGACCACTCCCACGGCCAACCCTGACCCAACCGCAGCACCGGCGGCCACCCCGAGCAACACCCCTGCCGGTGCCCCGGCACCGACTCCGGCCCGCGATCGCCTTCCCAATCTCAGCCCAGGGGAAACGGTTCGACTGCCCGGCGGCACCATCGTCACCGGCACCGATACCGGCTACACCGTTTCCAGCCCGGTTAACAGTCCCAACACCGTCAAGCTGCCAAACGGCGGTTATCTAAGGCCCGGTGAGGAGTCATTTCTAGAGAGCTTGCGCGACCCCGCCTTAGCTCCTCTGCTGGCTATTCCCGCCCTGGCTATTCCCGCCATCCCCACCATTCTCACGGCCAATACTGGCAAAGTCGAAAATCCCACTACCCCAGGCGGTTTCACACAGGCACCTCCCAACACCCCAACCCCACCCGTGCCTAATCCACCAGACACCGGCTGCCGGTGTAACGCGCCCCTGCTGGCGGGTCAATCGGCCCAAGCCGCAGAGTTGGCAAATCTGTTGGCTGAACTGGAAAAAATCAAACGAGCGATCGGAGTGGAGGGTTTACCCGCCTTAGTGCCCGACCAAATCGCTCAGAATAATACAAGTCAACGGTCATCTCCCGCGGCACGGCCACCTGCACGAAGGCGGCGATCGCGCTACCGATCACCAGCACGGCGCCCAACTCCCGCAGCTCCAGCACCATGTTGTCAACCATCATCCGCAGTCGGTCCACCAGCGGCGGGGCGGCCGCCACCTGGGCCAGCACCTGGGCCGGGGGGGCATCGAGCTGCAGCACCTGTCCCGGCGACTGCATCAAAAAGGTGCCCGACTTGAGCAGCGGTGACACCTCGGGAGCCGCCACCGTCTCGACGGCAGGCTCCGGGCCCATGGCGCGGGTCAGGTTGTCCTGCAGAAAAGGCCGCACATCGGCCTGGGTGCTGAAGATCAAGGCGATGGTCACCGCCACAATCAGGGTGAAAATCACCCGCAAAAACACGATTTCGGGCTGGTCGCGGAAGGCAATCCAGGTGGCCCAAAACACGATCGGGTTCACCGTGGGCGCGGCCAGCAGATACCCAATCGCGACCGCCGTGGGGGCCCCCTTGGTGAGCAGCCGTCGGGCTACCGGAATGTTGCCGCACTCGCACACCGGAAACATAAAGCCAATCAAGCCACCTGCCAAAGCCGCCAGGACTGGGTTTTTGGGCATCATCGCCAGCAGCTTTTGCTCATCGACAAACAGCAGCAGCACGCTGGAAAAAATCACCCCCAGCAGCAGAAAGGGCATGGCTTCGACCAGCAGGCTAAAAAATAGCGTGATGCCGTTGTTGAGTTGGGTCATAGAACCAGCTACGGTGCAGGGAAGCAGCCTCGGTGGGTAAATCCCTCCAGGCCGAAGCACATTTTAACGGATCTCATTGCCTCCTGACTGTCGTCCGGGATCACTCCAAGCCGGGCGATCCCCGAATTTGGTCAGCCAGAACCGCAGGAGACGGCGGTACTACAGGAAAGCGATCGCCATCTGAACCGTAGTTTCCAGGCTCTGCTGGGGGTCAATGATGGACAAGTTTTCGCCCGTGTTCAGGGCATTGCGAGGGGCCGTCCAGGGTTCCAGGCAGTAGTAGTCTTTGCCCTGCACGGTCCAGAACACCAGCTTGGTGTAGTCGGCGCTCCAGGAGAGGGTGAGCTGTCGCCCCAGGTTGCGATCGGTGACCGTGGCGGTCGTCGCCGTCAGCCCTTGAAAGGCCAGATCGATCTCGGCCTGGTCGAAGTCGAATTGGCCATCAAAGCGCTCTACCCCGCCAGTCAGGTGGTTGCGAAACTCCGTTGAGGGAATCTCAAACGTCAGCTGAGATTTATCTTTGACTAGAAAATAAGGGTGCAGTCCGGTGGAAAAGGGCATCGACTGGGTCGACAGGTTGGTGAACCGCTGCTGTAGCTCCAGGCTGTGGCCCCGCAGCCGTAAGGTAAACGCCAGCCTGAACTCAAAGGGGTACTGGGCCAGGGTGGTCTCGCTGCTGGTCAGTTCCAGGGTGAGGCTGGCGGCCTCGGTGACGTCCTGGTGGGTGACCCGCCAGGGCAGATCGCGGGCAAAGCCGTGCTGCTTGAGGCTGTAGGTGCGATCGCCCAGGCGGTACTGGTGGTCGGGCAGGTTGCCGCAGATCGGGAACAGGATGGGAATCCCGCCCCGCACTGAGAGTTCGGGGTTGGCAAAGCGATCGCGATCAAAATAAAAAATATCCTGGCCCCCTATCTGCCAGCGGGTGGCCAAACCGCCGCGATCGGGCACCAGCTCCAGGCGGGCGTCGGCGTCGGTATCCGTCAGCAGGTAGGTGGACGGGGAATCTGCGTTTAGGGCAACGGCAAACACAAAGGCACCTCAGCGGCAGTATGCCTAGACGTTACCACGAGCCCCGTTCGCCCAGGACGGTTTGAGGCAGCGGGTTTCCGGCATCAGGGCAAAAGGGCATTGGGCATTAGGGAGTTTAGGCATGAATTGGTTAGGGCAAACGGCCGTTTGCCCCTAGGGGAGCGGTTGAATCTTTGCTGCATAGCCCTGTTCAGCAGTGCCGCTCTCTATCTCAGGCGGTGGGTCAATCGACAGCAGCAGGGGCCGCCTCCGACGTCGCTGCCGCTGGGGCAACGCTGACCGGGCTGGCGGGCACTGGATCGGCCCAGTCGGGTGTCGCCAGGGCCTTTTCCACCGATTTTGGCGGTGGGAGCAGAGCCGCAACGGACTCCTCACGGCCCAGGTTATGCTGGGGCGTCGAGATGGTCGAGATTTCGGTATGAGCCCCTGTTCCCCCCGATCGCTGGGGCGGTACGGGCTGAAACTCGCGCTGCTCGGGGGCTAGCTTCGGTCCCCACTCCAGCAGTTCTTCGTTAAACTCCACCTCCATCTCCGGCGGCACGGCAGAGTCGTCACCGGCCTCGGGCGAGACAGGGGATGCCGAGGGTGCAACCGGTTCGTTGCCCTTGTCTTCTGGGACGGTCAGCAGCTCGGGCTGGGGCTCAAACACCTCTTGCTCATCGGTCTGTTTGGGCGCTAGCTCCACCGGCAGGGTATCTTCGGCCTCAGGCGACACAAAGGGGCTGCTGGGGTCGCTGAGCGCTTCGGGGGGCACCTCTGGAGCCTTGAGATCCAGCACCACGGGGGACTTTAGCGGCTTATCGAAGTGGGATGAGGCCAAGGGTGCAGTCCGGTGGAAAAGGGCATCGACTGGGTCGACAGGTTGGTGAACCGCTGCTGTAGCTCCAGGCTGTGGCCCCGCAGCCGTAAGGTAAACGCCAGCCTGAACTCAAAGGGGTACTGGGCCAGGGTGGTCTCGCTGCTGGTCAGTTCCAGGGTGAGGCTGGCGGCCTCGGTGACGTCCTGGTGGGTGACCCGCCAGGGCAGATCGCGGGCAAAGCCGTGCTGCTTGAGGCTGTAGGTGCGATCGCCCAGGCGGTACTGGTGGTCGGGCAGGTTGCCGCAGATCGGGAACAGGATGGGAATCCCGCCCCGCACTGAGAGTTCGGGGTTGGCAAAGCGATCGCGATCAAAATAAAAAATATCCTGGCCCCCTATCTGCCAGCGGGTGGCCAAACCGCCGCGATCGGGCACCAGCTCCAGGCGGGCGTCGGCGTCGGTATCCGTCAGCAGGTAGGTGGACGGGGAATCTGCGTTTAGGGCAACGGCAAACACAAAGGCACCTCAGCGGCAGTATGCCTAGACGTTACCACGAGCCCCGTTCGCCCAGGACGGTTTGAGGCAGCGGGTTTCCGGCATCAGGGCAAAAGGGCATTGGGCATTAGGGAGTTTAGGCATGAATTGGTTAGGGCAAACGGCCGTTTGCCCCTAGGGGAGCGGTTGAATCTTTGCTGCATAGCCCTGTTCAGCAGTGCCGCTCTCTATCTCAGGCGGTGGGTCAATCGACAGCAGCAGGGGCCGCCTCCGACGTCGCTGCCGCTGGGGCAACGCTGACCGGGCTGGCGGGCACTGGATCGGCCCAGTCGGGTGTCGCCAGGGCCTTTTCCACCGATTTTGGCGGTGGGAGCAGAGCCGCAACGGACTCCTCACGGCCCAGGTTATGCTGGGGCGTCGAGATGGTCGAGATTTCGGTATGAGCCCCTGTTCCCCCCGATCGCTGGGGCGGTACGGGCTGAAACTCGCGCTGCTCGGGGGCTAGCTTCGGTCCCCACTCCAGCAGTTCTTCGTTAAACTCCACCTCCATCTCCGGCGGCACGGCAGAGTCGTCACCGGCCTCGGGCGAGACAGGGGATGCCGAGGGTGCAACCGGTTCGTTGCCCTTGTCTTCTGGGACGGTCAGCAGCTCGGGCTGGGGCTCAAACACCTCTTGCTCATCGGTCTGTTTGGGCGCTAGCTCCACCGGCAGGGTATCTTCGGCCTCAGGCGACACAAAGGGGCTGCTGGGGTCGCTGAGCGCTTCGGGGGGCACCTCTGGAGCCTTGAGATCCAGCACCACGGGGGACTTTAGCGGCTTATCGAAGTGGGATGAGGCCAAGGGTGCAGTCCGGTGGAAAAGGGCATCGACTGGGTCGACAGGTTGGTGAACCGCTGCTGTAGCTCCAGGCTGTGGCCCCGCAGCCGTAAGGTAAACGCCAGCCTGAACTCAAAGGGGTACTGGGCCAGGGTGGTCTCGCTGCTGGTCAGTTCCAGGGTGAGGCTGGCGGCCTCGGTGACGTCCTGGTGGGTGACCCGCCAGGGCAGATCGCGGGCAAAGCCGTGCTGCTTGAGGCTGTAGGTGCGATCGCCCAGGCGGTACTGGTGGTCGGGCAGGTTGCCGCAGATCGGGAACAGGATGGGAATCCCGCCCCGCACTGAGAGTTCGGGGTTGGCAAAGCGATCGCGATCAAAATAAAAAATATCCTGGCCCCCTATCTGCCAGCGGGTGGCCAAACCGCCGCGATCGGGCACCAGCTCCAGGCGGGCGTCGGCGTCGGTATCCGTCAGCAGGTAGGTGGACGGGGAATCTGCGTTTAGGGCAACGGCAAACACAAAGGCACCTCAGCGGCAGTATGCCTAGACGTTACCACGAGCCCCGTTCGCCCAGGACGGTTTGAGGCAGCGGGTTTCCGGCATCAGGGCAAAAGGGCATTGGGCATTAGGGAGTTTAGGCATGAATTGGTTAGGGCAAACGGCCGTTTGCCCCTAGGGGAGCGGTTGAATCTTTGCTGCATAGCCCTGTTCAGCAGTGCCGCTCTCTATCTCAGGCGGTGGGTCAATCGACAGCAGCAGGGGCCGCCTCCGACGTCGCTGCCGCTGGGGCAACGCTGACCGGGCTGGCGGGCACTGGATCGGCCCAGTCGGGTGTCGCCAGGGCCTTTTCCACCGATTTTGGCGGTGGGAGCAGAGCCGCAACGGACTCCTCACGGCCCAGGTTATGCTGGGGCGTCGAGATGGTCGAGATTTCGGTATGAGCCCCTGTTCCCCCCGATCGCTGGGGCGGTACGGGCTGAAACTCGCGCTGCTCGGGGGCTAGCTTCGGTCCCCACTCCAGCAGTTCTTCGTTAAACTCCACCTCCATCTCCGGCGGCACGGCAGAGTCGTCACCGGCCTCGGGCGAGACAGGGGATGCCGAGGGTGCAACCGGTTCGTTGCCCTTGTCTTCTGGGACGGTCAGCAGCTCGGGCTGGGGCTCAAACACCTCTTGCTCATCGGTCTGTTTGGGCGCTAGCTCCACCGGCAGGGTATCTTCGGCCTCAGGCGACACAAAGGGGCTGCTGGGGTCGCTGAGCGCTTCGGGGGGCACCTCTGGAGCCTTGAGATCCAGCACCACGGGGGACTTTAGCGGCTTATCGAAGTGGGATGAGGCCAAGGGTGCAGTCCGGTGGAAAAGGGCATCGACTGGGTCGACAGGTTGGTGAACCGCTGCTGTAGCTCCAGGCTGTGGCCCCGCAGCCGTAAGGTAAACGCCAGCCTGAACTCAAAGGGGTACTGGGCCAGGGTGGTCTCGCTGCTGGTCAGTTCCAGGGTGAGGCTGGCGGCCTCGGTGACGTCCTGGTGGGTGACCCGCCAGGGCAGATCGCGGGCAAAGCCGTGCTGCTTGAGGCTGTAGGTGCGATCGCCCAGGCGGTACTGGTGGTCGGGCAGGTTGCCGCAGATCGGGAACAGGATGGGAATCCCGCCCCGCACTGAGAGTTCGGGGTTGGCAAAGCGATCGCGATCAAAATAAAAAATATCCTGGCCCCCTATCTGCCAGCGGGTGGCCAAACCGCCGCGATCGGGCACCAGCTCCAGGCGGGCGTCGGCGTCGGTATCCGTCAGCAGGTAGGTGGACGGGGAATCTGCGTTTAGGGCAACGGCAAACACAAAGGCACCTCAGCGGCAGTATGCCTAGACGTTACCACGAGCCCCGTTCGCCCAGGACGGTTTGAGGCAGCGGGTTTCCGGCATCAGGGCAAAAGGGCATTGGGCATTAGGGAGTTTAGGCATGAATTGGTTAGGGCAAACGGCCGTTTGCCCCTAGGGGAGCGGTTGAATCTTTGCTGCATAGCCCTGTTCAGCAGTGCCGCTCTCTATCTCAGGCGGTGGGTCAATCGACAGCAGCAGGGGCCGCCTCCGACGTCGCTGCCGCTGGGGCAACGCTGACCGGGCTGGCGGGCACTGGATCGGCCCAGTCGGGTGTCGCCAGGGCCTTTTCCACCGATTTTGGCGGTGGGAGCAGAGCCGCAACGGACTCCTCACGGCCCAGGTTATGCTGGGGCGTCGAGATGGTCGAGATTTCGGTATGAGCCCCTGTTCCCCCCGATCGCTGGGGCGGTACGGGCTGAAACTCGCGCTGCTCGGGGGCTAGCTTCGGTCCCCACTCCAGCAGTTCTTCGTTAAACTCCACCTCCATCTCCGGCGGCACGGCAGAGTCGTCACCGGCCTCGGGCGAGACAGGGGATGCCGAGGGTGCAACCGGTTCGTTGCCCTTGTCTTCTGGGACGGTCAGCAGCTCGGGCTGGGGCTCAAACACCTCTTGCTCATCGGTCTGTTTGGGCGCTAGCTCCACCGGCAGGGTATCTTCGGCCTCAGGCGACACAAAGGGGCTGCTGGGGTCGCTGAGCGCTTCGGGGGGCACCTCTGGAGCCTTGAGATCCAGCACCACGGAGATACTCTCTGGCTGGGGCCGAACCCGATCCGCCTGGTGGAAGACGAACAGGATACTATCGGCGACGACGACGAAGGCCCGGCCACCGTGGCCGATACCGTCCCCCTTGACTATCGTCCCCACCAGCAGCCCCCACCAGCACCGCCCAAAGGTTGGGCAGACACAGCCGCGATCGCCCTGCTCTGGCTGACCAACCCCACCACCGCGATGGGCGTAGCGGCCCGGCTGCTGGCGGTGGCGGTGGCCACCGTGGCGATCGTGGTCATTTTCGACGATTAGCCCGCCGCCCGGCCCGCCAGCCGTCGATCATCGCCAGTACATCAGCGTGCGATCGCCTCTCGACGTGAACCGCCTGGTGAACCCGGTAGGCTCGGTTGGCCACTACTAACCTAGTCAGCGCCCCGCCGGGGATGTGACGCACGCCTTCAAGCTTCCAGCCCCTACCCCAGCGATAGCGGTAGTAGGTTTTGCCCTTGCTGGTGTAGGGGCCGCACTCTGACCAGAAATCGCTAGAACGTCGAGAATTGGCTATGTCGGAAGCACAGTCGGCGATCGCAACCGGATTCCGACATAAGACCCGATCCTCTATGTCGGAAATGTCGTCAAAATCGCTGAAACCCCCTGAAATCAGTATGTCGGAAACGCTGTCGGAATTTTCGATAGCAGGGGCCGCGATCGCACTACTCCCCACGTCGGAATCGCTGAAACCCTCTGAAATCAGTATGTCGGAAACACTGTCGGAATTTTCGA